>JAQGMY010000109.1 GCA_028292105.1 Ramlibacter sp. | reverse complement strand
TACATCATCCCGAGGAAACCCGCGGTGAGGAAGAAGCCGACCGCGTTATGGCCGTACCACCACTGCACCATGGCGTCCTGCACGCCGGCATAGACCGAGTAGGACTTCATGAAGCCGGCGGGGACGGCGGCGCTGTTGACCAGGTGCAGCATCGCCACGGCGATGATGAAGGCGCCGTAGAACCAGTTCGCCACGTAGATGTGCTTGACCTTGCGGGTGCCGATGGTGCCGAAGAACACGACCGCGTAGGACACCCACGTCAGCGTGATCAGGATGTCGATCGGCCATTCGAGCTCCGCGTATTCCTTGCCCGAGGTGTAGCCCAGGGGCAGGCTGATGGCGGCGGCCACGATGACGGCCTGCCAGCCCCAGAAGTGGAAGGCGGCCAGCTTGCGCATGAACAGCGGCACCTGGCAGGTGCGCTGCACCACCCAGTAGCTGGTGGCGAACAGCGCGCAGCCGCCGAAGGCGAAGATCACCGCATTGGTGTGCAGCGGGCGCAGGCGGCCGTAGGAAAGCCAGGGGATGCCGAAGTTCAGTTCGGGCCAGGCGAGCTGGGCCGCGATGAACACGCCGACCAGCATGCCCACCACGCCCCACAGCACCGCGGCGAGCGTGAACTGCCGCACGACGGTGTCATCGTAGGTCGCGGCAGGAGCGCTTCGTTGATTCATGGAATACCTTCTTTGCAGAGGTTCCGAGTGTCCGGCGGCTGCCTCGGCGCCGGTTTGACGCAGGTCAATCCGGGCGCAGAATGCGCTCGCCCTCCGCTTCCACGCCTTCGAACTGGCCGCGCCAGACGGCCCAGCCCAGGGCGCCGAGGATCGCCAGCGCGAGGCCGACGGACAGGGGGATGAGGATGAAGAGGATGTCCATGGCTTTCAGTCGTTGCCGCCTCCCGCTTGCGCGGGAATGACGGAGAGGCGGGCGGCGTTGAGGACCACGAACAGCGAGCTGGCGGCCATCCCGAGGCCGGCGAGCCACGGCGGCATGGCGCCGCCGATGGCCAACGGCACGCACACGGCGTTGTAGCCGGCGGCCCAGGCCAGGTTCTGCCGCACCACGCGGCGCGTGCGCCGCGCCTGTCGCAGCAGCATGGCGACCGCGTCGAGCTGTGCGCCCTGGACGATGAAGTCGCAGCGTGCCTGCGCCACGGGGACGGCATGCCCCATGGCGATGGACAGGTCGGCGCGGGCGAGCACCGGGCCATCGTTCATCCCGTCGCCCACCATGGCCACCTTGTGGCCCGCGTGCTGCAGCCGCGTGAGCTCGGACAGCTTGTCTTGCGGCGACTGTGCGCCCTTGGCGTCGGCGACGCCCACGCGCTGCGCCAGTCTTTGCACGGACGCCGGCTGGTCCCCGGAGAGGATCCGCAGCTGCAAGCCGAGGCCGCGCAAGGCCCTGACCGTCCCCTGCGCTCCAGGCCGCAAGGCTTCATCGAGATGGAAGCTGGCCAGCCAGCCGGATGCGTCGGCGAGGTGGACCTGCGGCGATGGTGCGCAATCGGAGCTTGCGCACCCTTCGGCCGGCGAGTCCGTAGGGAGTGCAAGCTTGCTTGCGCACCATTCGGCCGACCCCAGTCGCAGCTCGTGTCTGCGACCCTGCACTTCGATCCATCCGCTGACCCCCCGCCCGGCGTGCTCCTGCACGTCCTGCGCGACGAAGGCCTGCGTGTCCGCAGCCGTGGCGAGCGCCCGCGATGCCGGATGCAGGGACTGCCGTGCCAGCGCCGCGGCCCAGGCCAGGGCCTGTTCCGGCGAGAAGCCCTCGCGCACTTGCACGTCGCGCACCGCCATGCGCTCGCTGGTCAGCGTCCCGGTCTTGTCGAACACCACGGTGTCGATGGCGGCGCCGGCTTCCAGCGCCTCGAGCCGGCGCACCAGGATGCCGCGACGCGCCAGCGCGCCGGCAGCGGCCAGCGTCGCCGCAGGGGTCGCCAGGGACAGCGCGCACGGACAGGTCACGATCAGCACCGCCACCGCGATGCCCAGCGCATGACCGGGACCTTGCGGCCACCACCACCAGGCCGCCGCGCCGGCGGCCAGCAGCACCGCGGGCAGGAAGCGCGCGGCCACGCGGTCGGCCAGCCGCGCCAGCGGCGGCTTGTCCACCGAGGCGCGTTCCATCAGGGCGACGATCTGGCCGAAGCGCGTGTCCTCGCCGAGCCGCTCCACCAGCACGACCACGGTGCCCAGCAGGTTGCCGCTGCCGGCGATCACGGCCTCACCGGCAGCGCGTCGCAGCGGCCTGGATTCCCCGGTCAGCAGCGCCTCGTCGACCTGCGTCTCTCCTTCGAGGATGCTGCCGTCGGCAGGGATCATCTCGCCGGGCTGCAAGCGGATGCGATCGCCGACCACCAGCCGCCGCAGCGCGATGCGCTCGGTCCCGCCGCTGGCCACGACGCGTTCGACGGTCTGCGGCAGCCCGCGCAGCAGCGCCTCCAGCGCGCCGGCGGTGCGATCGCGCAGTCGCTGCTCCAGCAGTCGCCCGGACAGCAGGAAGAACACGAACATGGTCACCGAGTCGTACCAGACCTCGCCGCCCATGACGCCGGCCGGATCGAAGGTCGCCGCGGTGCTGGCGCCGAAGGCCAGCAGGATGCCCAGTGCCACAGGGACGTCCATGCCGATGCGCGCGTGCCGCAGGTCGCGCCAGGCGGCGGAGAAGAACGGGCCGCAGGAGAACAGCAGCACCGGCAGGGTCAGCAGCCAGGCCGCCCACCGCAACAGCGCCGTCACGTCCGGCGTCATCTCGCCCGGTGCGGCCACGTACGCGGGCCACGCGTACATCATCACCTGCATCATGCAGAAGCCGGCCACCAGCCAGCGCCACAGCAGCAGTCGCTGCGCCTGTTTGCGCGGCGCGGCGGCCATCTGGTCGCCGGCGGGCAGGGCGCGGTAGCCGGCGCGCTGCAGCGACTGCAGCCACTGCGAAGGCCGGCCGGCTGCGGGCGACCATTCGACGCGCGCGATGGCGGTGGCGCCGTTGACGTCCACCGCATGAACCCCTGGCAGGCCGCAGAGCGCCTGCTCGATCACGAGAGAGCAGCCCGGGCAATACATGCCTTCGATCGCCAGGTAGGACTCCCAGCGGTCCGCGCGACCGGCGACCGGCCGGCTGAAGGATTCCCATTCGTCCCGCGCATCCAGCGCTGCGTGCGCCGGCGCCAGCGGCTCGGGCAGGAGGGCGGACGGCAGGATCGCGGCTTGCATGGGGCAAGGCTAAGGCCGCCGCCGAGCGGCTGGTTTGACCTGGATCAACCAGGCCGACGCCTGCCGGCCTAGACTGCGTTCACCGGAAGGAGAACACCATGTACCAACGCATTCTCGTCCCCACCGATGGTTCCGACCTCTCGAAGAAGGCGATCCGCAGCGCCATCGAGCTCGCCGCGGCGGTAGGCGCCGAACTGGTCGCGCTGAACGTGGTGCCGCGCTATCCCACCTCCTACTTCGACGGCGGGCTCACCGTCACGGCCGACGAGATGGCGCGGGTGGAGAAGAAATGGGCCGACCAGGGGCAGCTGCTGGTCGATGAAGTGACCGAGGCGGGCAAGACGGCCGGTGTCAAGGTCAAGGGAGTCACCGTGCGGTCCGACCTGGTCGCCGAGGCGATCCTGTCGGCCGTGCGCAAGCACGAATGCGACCTCGTGGTGATGGCCTCGCATGGCCGCAAGGGCATCCAGCGGGTGTTGCTGGGCAGCGAGACCCAGCATGTGCTGACGCATGGGGAAGTGCCGGTGCTGGTGCTGCGCTGAGGATGGTGCGCAGGCGGAGCCTGCACACCCTACATTCGGGGACCCGGCGTCCGGCATACGCATTGCCGGGACCGGGCGTCGGGCGATAAGCATCTCCGGGGCAGGCGTCGGGCGATACGCATTCGTAGGGTGTGCAGCTTTGCTGCGCACCATCCCCACTCAATACGGATTCGCAAACCCCAGCGCGCCCAGCAACAGCACCTCCAGCGCCTCCATCTCCGCCGCCTGCGCTTCCCCGTCCTCATGGTCATAGCCTTGCGCGTGCAAGGTGCCGTGCACCAGCAGGTGGGCGTAGTGCGCCTCCAGCGACTTGCCCTGTTCCTGCGCCTCCCGCTCGACGACCGGGCCGCAGAGCACCAGGTCGGCGCTGACGGTGGTTGCCTGGCCGTAGTCGAAGGTGAGCACGTTGGTGGCGTAGTCCTTGCCGCGGTACTGCCGGTTCAGCAACTGGGCTTCGTCGGGCCCGACGATGCGCACCGCGATCTCCGCCGGCCGCTGCAGTGCGACCGAGATCCAGCGCTTGACCCGCGCGGGCGCCAGCAGGCGGCGGTGCGCCGATGCGCCGCGAAAGCTTCCGAACTGCAGCGACAGGTCCAGGGCAGGCGTCATTCCTTGCCACGCGCGGCGTCGTAGGCGTCCACGATGAGGGCCACGAGCGGGTGCCGCACCACGTCGGCGCTGGTGAAGCGCGTATGCGCGATGCCCTTCACCCGCTTGAGCACGCGCTCCGCATCGACCAGCCCGGACAGGTGGCCCTTGGGCAGGTCGATCTGGCTGACGTCGCCGGTCACCACGCATTTGCTGCCGAAGCCGATGCGCGTGAGGAACATCTTCATCTGCTCGGGCGTCGTGTTCTGCGCCTCGTCGAGGATCACGAAGGCGTTGTTCAGGGTGCGCCCGCGCATGAACGCCAGCGGCGCGATCTCCAGTGCCTGCCGCTCGAAGGCCTTGGTCACCCGGTCGAAACCCATCAACTCGTAGAGCGCGTCGTACAGCGGCCGCAGGTACGGGTCGACCTTCTGCGTGAGGTCGCCGGGCAGGAACCCGAGCTTCTCGCCCGCTTCCACGGCCGGCCGCGTCAGCACGATGCGCTGCACGGCGCTGCGCTCGAGGGCGTCGACGGCGCAGGCGACCGCCAGATAGGTCTTGCCGGTGCCGGCCGGGCCGATGCCGAAGGTGATGTCGTGTCTGGCGATGTTCTCCAGGTACAGGCTCTGGGTCGGCGTTCGCGCCTGCAGGTCCGTGCGACGGGTGTGCAGCACCAGCGACCCGTCCGGTGCTTCTTCCATGGCGCTGTCACCGGCCAGCATCAGCTGCACCTTCTCCCTGGAGATGGCGCGGCCGCCGATCTCGTAGAGCGCCTGCAGCACCACCAGCGCGCGTTCCGCCTTGGGCTTCGGGCCCTCGACGCGGAAGTGTTCCTGGCGATGGGAGATGCGGACCTGCAGCGCCGTCTCGATGGTGCGCAGGTGTTCGTCCATGGGCCCGCACAGGTGGGACAGGCGGGTGTTGTTGAGGGGGGAGAAGGCGTGTCGCAGAATCAAGCTGATAATCCCGAGAGAGGGACCGCAATGATAGGCAGATTGACGGGGACGTTGAGCGAAAAGAACCCGCCCCAGGTGCTGGTGGACTGCCAGGGGGTCGGCTACGAGGTCGACGTGCCCATGAGCACGTTCTACAACCTGCCCGGGCTGGGCGAGAAAGTCTCGCTGCTCACGCATTTCGTGGTGCGCGAGGACGCGCAGATCCTGTTCGGCTTCGGCTCGGCCGGGGAGCGCGAAGCGTTCCGCCAGCTGATCCGGATTTCCGGCGTCGGCCCGCGCACGGCGCTGTCGGTGTTGAGCGGCATGAGCGTGGCCGACATCGCCCAGGCGGTGACGGCGCAGGACGCCGGCCGCTTCGTCAAGGTGCCCGGCATCGGCAAGAAGACGGCCGAACGCCTGTTGCTGGAACTCAAAGGCAAGATCGGCGCCGACCTCGGTGCGATGGGTGGCGCGGCGATCCACGGCGATACGCAAGGCGACATCGTGCAGGCGCTGGTGGCGTTGGGTTACAGCGACAAGGAGGCCGCCGCGGCGCTGAAGTCGCTGCCCAAGGACATCAGCGTCAGCGACGGCATCAAGCAGGCGCTGAAGGCGCTGGCGCGATGAGCATCCAGACCGACGACTTCGCTCCGGCGCCGCCCAAGCGCGTGGTGTCCGCCGCGCCCGCGTCGCCGGCCGAAGAGGCGATGGAGCGGGCGCTGCGGCCCAAGGGCCTGGCGGAATACGTCGGCCAGGCGAAGACCCGCGAGCAGCTGGAAATCTTCATAGGCGCGGCCAGGAAGCGCGGCGAAGCGCTCGATCACGTGCTGCTGTTCGGGCCGCCGGGTCTGGGCAAGACGACGCTGTCGCACATCATCGCCTACGAACTCGGCGTGAACCTGCGGCAGACCTCCGGGCCGGTGCTGGAAAAGCCCAAGGACCTGGCGGCGCTGCTGACCAACCTGGAACGCAACGACGTCCTCTTCATCGACGAGATCCATCGACTGTCACCCGTGGTGGAGGAAATCCTCTACCCGGCGCTGGAGGACTACCAGATCGACATCATGATCGGCGAAGGGCCGGCGGCGCGCTCGATCAAGCTGGACCTGCAGCCATTCACGCTGGTGGGCGCCACCACCCGCGCCGGCATGCTGACCAATCCGCTGCGCGACCGCTTCGGCATCGTCGCGCGGCTCGAGTTCTACACGGCCGAAGAGTTGACGCGCATCGTGCACCGCAGCGCCGGGTTGTTGAAGGCGCCGATCGACCCCGAGGGCGCGGGTGAGATCGCGCGGCGTTCGCGCGGCACGCCGCGCATCGCCAACCGGCTGCTGCGCCGGGTGCGCGTCTACGCCGACGTCAAGGGCACCGGCAAGATCGACGCCCCTATCGCGCAACTGGCACTGAAGATGCTGGACGTGGACCCGCTCGGCTTCGACATCATGGACCGCAAGCTGCTGGAGGCGGTGATCCATCGTTTCGACGGTGGGCCGGTGGGGTTGGACAACGTGGCCGCCTCGATCGGCGAGGAGCGCGACACGATCGAAGACGTGATCGAGCCCTACCTGATCCAGCAGGGCTTCCTGCAGCGCACGCCGCGCGGACGCATCGCCACGCTGGCGGCGTACCGGCACCTGGGCGTGACCCCGCCGCAGGCGGAAGGCGGATTGTTCGGGGCGTAGGGCAGGCGGACCGCGCCGCGTTGCGGCACGGCGGCGGGGTTCCTGGCCTCAACCCGCCCGACGAGCCGCAGCGGCGGGGTGAGCCGCGCGGACCCCATCGGCTTGCGGCACTTGAAGCGGCACCGCGACCGCGTTGCAGACGATCAGCAGCTGCGCCGCGTAGTAGGTCCCCAGCACCCAGAACTGCGCCAGCGGCAGCGGCTGCGCGAAACGGTTGATCGCCAGCAGCGTGTCACTGAGCATGAACAGCAGGGCACCGGCGGCAACGGCGACGGCAGCGGGATCGCGCAGCACCTGCGCGCGGCCGATCGCCTGCGCCGCCATCAGCGCGATCACGGCGGCGTAAGCGGCCACGGCCACCTTCAGCACGGGCCCGAGCTGCGGGAACAGGAAGGCGTACATGCACAGCGCGGCCGTCGCCGTCGCGGCGAGCGCCCGGCGACTTGGGAACCAGGGGACGCCCTGCCGGAACAGCGCCAGGTAGCAAAGGTGCGCGGCAAGGAAGCTCACCAGCCCCGGGATGAAGAAGCCCTGGAACATCAGGAAGGCGTCGCCGGCCAGGCAAAGCACCAGCGCCGCCAGCAGCTTCAGGCCGAAGCCGCCCGGCGCCCGCAGCGCCTGCGCGCGGGAAACGACGAAGGCGATCGCCAGCACCATCGCCAGCGGCTTGGTCACCAGATGCAGCGCGGTCCAGCCGTCGGCGGACGAGGCGGTGGCGAGTGCCGCCACTTCGATCAGCAGCAGTTGCAGCATGCCGATGCGGCCCTGCATCGCCGCGCCGACCGCCCACAGGCCGGCGACCAGCGCCGCCATCCACACCCCCGAGCGCGCCAGCGGCAAGGCGTCGGCGTGCCAGAGGAACAGCGCCACCCCGGCCAGCAGCATCGCGAATTGCACGACCGAGAACCAGGCCAGCGCCCGCGTCATCGGCGGGTGGAAGCGCTGGACCCGAGCGACGTCGAACGGCGGTTTGGGAAAGCGCGCCGCCACGTCGGCGGGCCGCCAGCCGGGCGGCTTGAACCAGACCCGCAGCTTGTCGAGCCCGTTGCGCGCGTGCCAGCTGTCCTGCGCCAGCGCCCAGTACACCTCCGCGTTGGACCAGAGCGGGTCCCAGCTGTTCAGCGGCGCCCGGGTGCCGTAGACGCATCGCTCGTCTTCCTCGCAAAAACTGCCGAAGAGACGGTCCCAGACGATCAGCACGCCGCCGTAGTTGCGGTCCAGGTACTGGTCGTTAACCGCGTGGTGAACCCGGTGGTTGGAGGGCGAACAGAACCAGCGGTCGAACCAGCCGAGCTTGCCGATCTGCTGGGTGTGGACCCAGTACTGGTACAGCAGGTCGATCAGCGCGACCACGCCGAACACCAGCGGCGGAAAGCCCAGCAGCGCCATCGGCAGGTAGAACAGCCACCCGGCGACCCAGCCGCTGCTGGTCTGGCGCAGCGCCGTCGAAAGGTTGTAGTCCTCGCT
>JAQGMY010000103.1 GCA_028292105.1 Ramlibacter sp. | reverse complement strand
GGCCGCTCCGACTGCAGCGAGATCCAGCGGCCGAGCCGGTTCACGTACCGCTGCAGCGCCGGGTCGGGATGCAGCGGCTTGCTGCCCAGCAGGACGGACGCGAGCTGGCGCCCGATCTCGATCTCCCGGGGCTCGTCGATGCTCTCGACGGACTGCGACAGCAGCTGCAGCAGGTCGCCCGGCGCGGCGGTGTTGTTGCCCTGGGGAACCACCTGGTGGAGGAGCCCGCCGGGATTGATCTGCCGCAGCAGCCCGCCGAACTGGGCCTGCACGGGGGCTGCCGCGGCGGCAGCGGCGATCGTGACTGCGGCAAGGACGTTGCGGTGCTTCATGGCGCCATCTGCGGGTTGTTGCTGTTGCCGGGCTGCGCCGTGCTGCGCGTCGGGGCCGGCAGCGGCGCGACCTGCGCGGGCCGCAAGGCGGAACGATCGGCGAAGGAGCGGGCTTCCGACTCGTTCTGCCGCATCGCCTCCATCTGCGTCACGGCGGCGAGGTTGGGCTGTGCCTGCGCGAGGTCCGCTGCCTCCAGGCCGCGGATGCCGGCGGTGGTGCCGGGCTGGCTGGTGCGCGGCGAGCTGAACAGGCTGGTCACGCCGCGCAAGGCATCGCCGGCGCCGCCCGTGCCGCGGCCGTGGCCGGGCCGACGTCGAACAGGTGCACCCAGCCCGTGGCCCCGGCCGCGGTGCGGACCTGGACCCATGGGCCTTGCCGTTCGTTGGTTCGGGTGACCGCCGTCTGCGCCGGCAAGGGCGCCAGGCTGAGCGCCTGGTCACCGGGCGCTTCCCGCAGCTCCGTGGCGCGGCGCACGACGGCTGCCTCCTGAGCCCAGGCGCCGGGCAGCAGGACGGCGGCCAGGGCGAAAGCACGGAGTGCATGAGTGGACGCGGTGCGTATCATGCGCGGGTCATTTCCATTACGAGCGGGCATTGTATGAACCTGGGTATCACGGGCAAATGGGCGCTGGTCTGCGGCGCCAGCAAGGGTCTTGGCTACGGCTGCGCACAGGCGCTGGCGCGTGAAGGCACGCACCTGGTGATCGTGGCACGCGGGGCCGAGGTCCTGCAAGCGGCGGCCGACCGGCTGCGCGCCGATCCCGAGGTGCCCAAGGGCACGCACGTGGAGGCGATCGCGGGGGACATCACCACCACCGAGGGCCGGGCCAGGGTGTTCGCCTTTCGCAAGGACTTCGACATCGTGGTCACCAATGCCGGCGGCCCGCCGCCCGGCGACTTCCGTGAGTGGGACCGCGACGCCTGGATCAAGGCGGTGGACGCCAACATGCTGACGCCGATCGAGTTGATCAAGGCGACGGTGGACGGCATGGCGGAGCGCGGCTTCGGCCGCATCGTGAACATCACGTCCAGCGCCGTCAAGGCGCCCATCGATATCCTCGGGCTGTCCAATGGCGCGCGCAGCGGCCTGACCGGCTTCGTCGCCGGCGTGGCGCGCACCACCAAGCTGGCGTCTGCCAACGTCACCATCAACAACCTGCTGCCGGGAGTGTTCGACACCGACCGCATCAAGACGACGATGGAAGGCACTTCGAAGAAGACCGGCAAGTCGGTGGACGAATTGCGGCAGCAGCGCATGAACACCATCCCAGCCAAGCGCTTCGGCACGCCCGACGAGTTCGGCACCGCCTGCGCCTTCCTTTGCAGCGCCCAGGCCAGCTACATCACGGGGCAGAACGTCCTGATCGACGGCGGGGCCTACCCAGGCACCTACTGAGCGCGGCGGCCCGACGAGACCACGATCCCCGCCACGATCAGCATGAAGGCGACGGCGTGGTACGGCCGCGGCGGCTCGCCGAGAAAGGCCGCCGACAAGACGGCGGCGAACAGCGGCGCCAGGTTGGAGAAGAAGCCGGCGATGCTCGGCCCCACCCGCTGCACGCCCAGGCCCCAGCAGCGGTAGGCCAGCAGCGCCGGCCCGAGCGCCACGTAGCCGAGCGCGAGCAGCAGCGGCACGCCCCATTGCACCGGCTGCGTGCCGACCGAAGTCTCCACGGCGGCGAACAGGCCTGACCACAGCAGGCCCGGCACCAGCTGCGCCATCAGGAAGGCCGCCCAGTCGGAACGGATCTCGCGCGGGTCCTTCGGCAGCGACAGCAGCCAGCTGTAGAGGGCCCAGGCGGCCGTCGCCAGCAGCATGTAGACGTCGCCGATGACGAAGCGCACCTGCGCCAGGTGATCGAGCTCGCCGCGCGCCAGCACCACCAGCACGCCGGCGATGGACAGCGCCGCCCCCGCCAGCTGCGGGCCGGTGATGCGCTGGCGGAAGAAGAGCGCGCCGAGCCCGAGCATGAACACCGGCGTGCTGGATGCGACCAGCGTCACGTTCACCGGCGTCGACGTTTTCAGCGCCAGGTATTGCAGCGCGTTGTAGCTGCCGACGCCGAGGAAGCCGAGCACGGCGTAGCGGCGCATGTTCGGCCACAGCGGGCTGCTCCCTCGCAGCAGCCTCCAGGCAAAGGGCAGCAGGAACAGGAAGGCGACGGCCCAGCGCAGGAAGTTCAGCGTGAGCGGCGGCACCAGCGGCGCGACGATGCGGCCCACCACCGCATTGCCGGCCCACAGCATCGGCGGCAGCGTCAGGAGCAGGGCGGTGCGAAGGGTGAGGCTCTGGTTCATGGGCGAAAGGCGGCACTTTAGCCGAGCCGCGCCGGCGGCCGGTCGCGGCCACTGGCGTTTCATGGCAGGATGCGCGGCACCGCGCGACACCACTGAGGAGACATTCGTGACCAAGGCAGTCCAGATTCGCCGCCATGGCGGCCCCGAGGAAATGGAGATCGTCGACGTCGAAGTCGGCCAACCCGGCCCGGGCGAGATCCGCATCCGCCACAAGGCGATCGGCCTGAATTTCATCGACGTCTACCAGCGCAGCGGCCTCTACCAGCTGCCCATGCCGCTGAACCTCGGCATGGAAGCCTCCGGCATCGTCGAAGCCGTGGGCGGGGGCGTCATGCACCTGAAGGCGGGCGACCGCGCTGCCTATGCCAGCCACCCGCCGGGCGCGTATTGCGAGCTGCGCGTGATGCCCGCCAAGTGCGTGGTGAAGCTGCCCGAAGCGATCAGTTTCGAGACCGGCGCGGCCATGATGCTCAAGGGCCTCACCGCGCAGTACCTGCTCAAGCGCACGCAGCCGCAGGGTGGCTTGAAGGAAGGCGACTTCGTGCTGTTCCATGCCGCTGCCGGCGGCGTCGGCCTGATCGCCTGCCAGTGGGCCAGGGCGATGGGCCTGCAGTTGATCGGCACGGCCGGCAGCGACGAGAAATGCGCGCTCGCCAAGTCGTTGGGCGCCACGCACGTCATCAACTACAGCAAGGAAGACTTCCTGCCGCGCGTCAAGGAGATCACCGGCGGCCGCGGCGTGAAGGTGGTGTACGACTCGGTCGGCAAGGACACCTGGGACAAGTCGCTCGAGTGCCTGCAGCCGTTCGGGCTGCTGGCGAGCTTCGGCGCTTCGTCGGGCCCGGTGCCGCCGTTCGCCCCCGCGCTGCTGGCATCCAAGGGCTCCCTGTACGTCACGCGCCAGACCCTGTTCACGCATATCGCCACCCGGGAAGCCACCCAGGAGATGGCGGACGACCTGTTTGCCGCCGTCACCAGCGGCAAGGTCGCCATCCGCATCGACCAGACATTCCCGCTGGCGCAGGTGCAGGAAGCGCACCGGGCCCTGGAGGCGCGCAAGACCACCGGCTGCACCATCCTCACCTTGTGAGCGGCGCGTGGGGCTTTCGCGCGCCCCGGCGCGTGATTGCATTCCTACAAGGCCATGGCCTGGGCGCTTGCAGGACGGCGGCGCGGCCGTCCGTAGAGTTGGTGCCAGAAGGAAACGGCCAGCATCGGGCGTTTCCACTGGAGACCCCCCATGACGTTTCGCGCCTTCATCGTCGAAGACAGTTCGACCATCCGGGACAACCTGATCGAGACGCTGAAGGAACTCGCGCAGGTGGAGCCGGTCGGCATGGCCGAGACCGAACACGAGGCCAAGCGCTGGCTCGCCCGCAACGAGTGGGACCTGGCGATCATCGACCTGTTCCTGCGCGAGGGCAGCGGCCTGAACGTGCTGGAATCGTGCCGGCAGCGCAAGCCGCACCAGAAGGTCGTGGTGCTCAGCAACCATTCGTCGCGCGACGTGCGCTGGCGCTGCAGGCAACTCGGCGCCGACGCGGTGTTCGACAAGTCGACGGAGCTGGAGGCGCTGGTGGACTACTGCGCGCAGCAGCGCGAGCGCGTGCAGGATGCCGAGGCGGCCGCCACGGGGCCTACAGCAAAGCCCGCTGCGGCTCTTCCTGCGGCACCTGCCTGAAGCGGCTGGGCGCCAGGGCGCCGGCCGAATCGAGGATCGGGTAGGCGATCGAGCAGATGTGCGAGTTGATCCGCTTCAGGTCGCTGATCAGGTCCAGGTGCAGCGAGCTGGTTTCTATGCTCTGCACCGTGTTCTCGGTCAGCCGGGTCAGGTGGGTGCCGGCGTAAGCCCGCTCCAGCTCGCGAAAGCGCACCTTCTCTTCCAGCAGCTTCTGCGCATCGCGCACGGAGCCATTGAGGAACACGCTCATCCCGAGCCGCAGGTTGTCGATCAGCCGCGCGTGCAGCTCGCAGATCTCGGCCATGCCGGCATCGGAGAAGTTGCGCGCCTTCTTGATCTTCTTGTCCTCGATGTCGATCAGGACGCGTTCGATGATGTCGCCGATCTGCTCCATGTTGATGGTGAAGCTGATGATGTCCGTCCAGCGGCGGCTTTCCTCTTCGCCCAGGGCCTCGCGCGAGATCTTGGTCAGGTAGTACTTGATCGCCGAATAGAGCTGGTCGACCGTGTCGTCCATCTTGCGCAATTCTTCCGCCAGCCGCAGGTCGTTGTCCTTGATGACGCGCAGCATGCCCAGCATCATGGTCTCCACGATGTCGGCCTGGTGCAGCGCCTCGCGCGCGGCGTTCGAGATGGCCAGCGACGGCGTGGCGAGCGCCGACGGGTCCAGGTGGTGCGGCCGGCCCGCCACCATGCTCTTGTCCGGTTTGGGCAGCCACTGCTCCACCCACCGCGCCACCACGTGCGTGAAGGCCAGGAACAGCAGCGCGATGATGACGTTGAAGACCAGGTGGAACAGCACGACCATGTGCGCCGGCTCCGGGATCCAGGCCTTGGCGTACTGCAGCCAGTAGCCCACGAAGGGCGCCGCCAGCAGCACGCCCAATGCCTTGAAGACGAGGTTTCCCATCGGCACCTGGCGAACTTCCACCGTGGACTTCGCCGTGGCCAGCACCCCCAGCAGGCCGCTACCCAGGTTGGCGCCCAGCGTGAGGCCGATCGCAACGTCGAGCGGGATCGCGCCGGAGGCCGCGAGCGTCGCGTTCAGCAGCACGATCGCCAGGCTGGAATACGCCACCACCGACATCACCGCGCCGACCGTGATCTCCAGCAGGATGTCGCTGGAGAGCGACGTCAGCAGGGCCTTGATGGCCGGCGACTTGACCATGATCGCCGTGGACTCCGACACCAGGCGCAGCGCCAGCAGCATCAGCCCGAGGCCGATCAGCACCCGGCCGAAGCGGCCCACGGCCGTGGCCTGCCGGGTGATGAACAGCACCACGCCGACGAAGATGAACAGGGGAGACAGCCACGAGAGGTCGAACGAGAAGACCACCGTCATCAGGCTGGTGCCGACGTCCGCCCCCAGCATCACGGCCAGCGCGGTGGGCAGTGCGACCAGGCCCTGGCCGACGAAGGCGGAGACGATCAGCGCGGTGGCGGTACTGGACTGCACCAGTGCGGTGACGCCCAGCCCGGCCATCGCCGCGGCCGGACGGGTGCCGATGCTGCGCGCCAGCACGTGGCGCAGGTTGGCGCCGAAGACACGCAGGATGCCGGTGCGAACGAGATACGTGCCCCACACCAGCAGCGCCACGGCCGCCAGCAGGTTCAGCAAATGCTTCATGTTTGAAGCAATGATACGCCGGGCCGCGCTTGGCGGGATGCGTGATTTACCCTGTGGATACGCCGTCCTTGGCGTCTGCGTGAAGTTCGCCCCGCTTCAGCGGCTGCGCCGCACGCGCAGCAGTTCGTCCAGGATCAGGCCCACGGCGCCCACCGTGATGGCGGCGTCGGCCACGTTGAAGGCCGGGAAATACCAGCGGTTGCGCCAGTGGAACTGCAGGAAGTCCACCACGTAGCCGTGCAGCAGGCGGTCGATCACGTTGCCGATGGCACCACCGAGGATGCAGGCCAGGGCGAAGCAGAACAGCTTCTGTCCCGGATGGGTGCGCAGCAGGTAGAGGATGAACAGGGTGGCCGCCAGGCCGATGCCCGTGAACAGCCACCGCTGCCAGCCCGACGCCGCCGCCAGGAAGGAGAAGGCGGCGCCGGTGTTGTGCGCCCGCACGATGTTGAAGAACGAGGTGACGTAGGTCGAGTCGCCGAGCTTGTAGTAGCCGAGGATCATGACCTTGGTGAACTGGTCCGCGATCAGCAGGATCAGCGCCAGGCCGATCCACGGCAGCATGCTGCCGTGGGAGCCGGAGTTCATGGTGAGGCTGTTGCTGCGGGCCATCAGGCGTGCACCCGGACTTCGCCGGCTCCAAAGAGGTTGGCGACGCAGCGGCCGCAGATGGTGGGATGCGCCGGGTCCTGCCCGACGTCGGCGCGCCAGTGCCAGCAGCGCTCGCACTTGGTGTCCTGCGAGGCTTCGACGTCCACCGCCATTTCACCTTCGGCCAGCGGCGTCGGGTCGAGGGTGACCCTGGACGTGATGAACACGAACTTCAGGTCATCGCCCAGTCCTTGCAGCAAGGCCAGGTCCGCCGCGTTGGCCCGGATGGTGAGGTTCGCCTGCAGCGACGAGCCGACCTTGCCGGCGGCACGCAGTTCCTCGATGAACTTGTTGGCCGTGTCGCGCACCGCCCGGATGCGGTTCCATTTGGCGATCAAGGCGTCGTCCGGACTGCCGATCTCCGCGTATTCCTCCAGGAAGATCGAGTCCGTGCCGCCGAACACCTTCCAGGCTTCCTCCGCCGTGAAGCTGAGGAAAGGCGCCATCCAGCGCAGCATGGCGTGCGTGATGTTCCACAGGGCCGTCTGCGCGCTGCGCCGGGCCAGCGACTTGGGCGCCGTGGTGTACAGGCGGTCCTTCAGGATGTCCAGGTAGAACGCGCCCAGGTCTTCCGAGCAGTACACCTGCAGCTTGGCCACCACCGGGTGGAACTCGTACACCTCGTAGTGCGCCAGCACCTCGGCCTGGAACTGCGCCGCGCGGCTGAGCGCGTAGCGGTCGATTTCCAGCATCTCGGCCAGCGGGACCGCGTCCCTGGCGGGGTCGAAGTCGCTGACGTTGGCCAGCAGGAAGCGCAGCGTGTTGCGGATGCGCCGGTAGCCGTCCACCACGCGGGCCAGGATCTTGTCGTCGCCGGCGATGTCGCCCGAGTAGTCGGATGCGGCCACCCACAGGCGGATGATCTCGGCGCCCAGCTTGCTGCTCACCACCTGCGGCTCGATGCCGTTGCCCATCGACTTGCTCATCTTGCGGCCCTGGCTGTCCACGGTGAAGCCGTGGGTGAGCAGGCCGCGGTACGGCGCGCGGCCATACATGGCGGCGGCGGTCAGCAGCGAGGAGTGAAACCAGCCGCGGTGCTGGTCGTGGCCTTCCAGGTACAGGTCGGCTTCGGGGCCGCTCTCGTGCCCGGCGCCGGCGTGCGAGCCCTTGAGCACCGTGCTGTGGGTGGTGCCGGAGTCGAACCAGACTTCCAGGATGTCGGCGCTCTTGCTGTACGCCAGCGCGTCGGCGCGGGCGCCGACCTGGGCCAGGATCTCCTCGGTGGAGGCCTTGCTCCAGGCTTCGATGCCGCCCGCTTCGACCATGGCGGCCGCCAGGTCGAGGATCTCCATCGTCTTCGGATGCAGCTCGCCCGAGTCCTTGTGCAGGAAGAACGGCAGCGGCACGCCCCAGGAGCGCTGGCGGCTGATGCACCAGTCGGGCCGGCCGGCGATCATGTCGCGCAGCCGCGCCTTGCCGTTCTCGGGGAAAAAGCTGGTTTCCTCGATCGCCGCCAGCGCCATCTTGCGCAAGGTGTCCGGCGCCTTGTCCTTGGTGAACACGCCAACGCCCTGGTCCATGCGGATGAACCACTGGGCGGCGGCGCGGTAGATCACCGGCGTCTTGTGGCGCCAGCAATGCGGGTAGCTGTGGACGATGTTCTCCGTCGTCAGCAGGCGGCCCGCGGTGTCGAGCGTGCCGATGATGTGCGGCACGGCCTTCCAGATGTGCTCGCCGCCGAACAGCGGGAAGTCGACGGCATACGAGCCGTTGCCCTGCACCGGGTTGAGGATGTCGTCGTAGCGCATGCCGTGCGCCAGGCAGCTGTT
>JAQGMY010000458.1 GCA_028292105.1 Ramlibacter sp. | reverse complement strand
TCGATCTTGTCGTGTTTGGCAATCAGGATCGGCTCAGCCATCGTCGGTGCTCCCGGGCGGGGCCGCGGCCCCAAGTAAAATTCGAGTCTATCGAACAAACATCGCAGCCGGCGCGTCGACGCCGCTGCACAAAGGGAGCCACATGGCCGGTCATTCCAAATGGGCCAACATCCAGCACCGCAAGGGCCGTCAGGACGAGAAGCGCGGCAAGGTCTGGACCCGCGTGATCCGTGAAATCACCGTCGCGGCTCGCCAGGGCGGCGGCGACCTGGCGATGAACCCGCGGCTGAGGCTGGCGGTCGAGAAGGCCAAGGCAGCCAACATGCCGGCCGACACGGTCAAGAAGAACATCGACAAGGCCACCGGCAACCTCGAAGGCGTGAACTACGAGGAGATCCGCTACGAAGGCTACGGCATCGGCGGCGCGGCCGTGATCGTCGACACCATGACCGACAACCGCGTGCGCACGGTGGCGGAAGTGCGCCACATCTTCAGCAAGTACGGCGGCAGCATGGGCACCGAAGGCTCGGTGGCTTTCCAGTTCCGCCACTGCGGCCAGCTGATCCTGGCACCGGGCACCAGCGAGGAAGCGGTGATGGAGGTGGCGCTGGAAGCCGGCGCCGAGGACATCGTCACCGACGAGGACGGCGCCGTCGAGGTGCTGACCGGGCCCGGTCAGTTCGAGGCCGTGAAGATCGCGCTCGAAGGCGCCGGCCTGAAGCCCGAGATCGCCGAAGTCACCATGCGCGCGGAGAACACCATTCCCTTGTCCGGCGAAGACGCCACCCGCATGCAGAAGATCATCGACATGCTCGAAGACCTCGACGACGTGCAAGCCGTGTATCACAACGCCGAAATCGAAGGCTGAATTTGAAAGTCCTCGTCATCGGCGGCGGCGGCCGCGAACATGCGCTGGCCTGGAAGCTGGCGCAGTCGGCCAAGGTGCAGACGGTCTATGTCGCGCCCGGCAACGGCGGCACCGCGCTGGACCAGCGCCTGCAGAACGTGCCGATCACCGACGTCGTGCAGCTGCGTGAGTGGGCCAGCCAGGAGAAGATCGCGCTGACGGTGGTGGGGCCCGAGGCGCCGCTGGCCGCCGGCGTGGTCGATGAATTCCGCGCCCACAGGCTGCGGATCTTCGGCCCCACCCAGGCGGCGGCGCAACTGGAAAGCTCCAAGGCCTTCTCCAAGGCCTTCATGGTGCGCCACAAGATCCCGACGGCCGAATACGAGACCTTCACCGACGCTGTCCAGGCCCATGCCTACGTGCAGCGCAAGGGTGCGCCCATCGTGGTCAAGGCGGACGGCCTGGCGGCCGGCAAGGGCGTGGTGGTGGCCATGAACCTTGCCGAGGCGCATGCAGCGATCGACTTCATGCTCCTGGACAACAAGCTGGGCGTGACCCACAACGCCGGCGGCGCGCGGGTGGTGATCGAGGAATTCCTGCGAGGCGAGGAAGCGAGCTTCATCGTGCTGTGCGACGGCAAGAACGTGGCGGCACTGGCCACCAGCCAGGACCACAAGCGCCTGCAGGATGGCGACCAGGGCCCCAACACCGGGGGCATGGGCGCGTATTCGCCCGCACCCGTGGTCACCCCCGAGGTGCATGCCCGCGCCATGCGCGAGATCATCCTGCCGACC
Source organism: Ramlibacter sp. (assembly GCA_028292105.1). Classification (GTDB taxonomy): domain Bacteria; phylum Pseudomonadota; class Gammaproteobacteria; order Burkholderiales; family Burkholderiaceae_C; genus Ramlibacter. The sequence goes on along the minus strand of JAQGMY010000458.1, from coordinate 5,363 downwards.
GTGCGCGGCATGGAAAAGGATGGCATCCCGTACACGGGCTTCCTCTACGCCGGGCTGATGATCGACCCCCAGGGCCAGCCCAGGACGCTCGAGTTCAACTGCCGCATGGGCGACCCCGAAACGCAGCCGATCATGATGCGGCTGAAGTCGGACCTGTTCGACGTCCTGATGGCCGCGACTGCCGGCACGCTCGACGAGGTGGAGATGCAGTGGGACCGTCGCCCGGCGCTGGGCGTGGTGATGGCCGCAGCGGGCTACCCGATGGATCCGCGCAAGGGCGACGTCATCACCGGCCTGCCCAGGGACAGCGATGAAGCGGTCGTGTTCCACGCAGCCACGCAGCGGCAGGACGGAAACACCGTCACGTCGGGGGGTCGGGTGCTATGCGTCACTGCGCTGGCCGACACCGTCAAGGCCGCCCAACTGCAGGCCTACGAGGTCCTGAAGCAGATTTCATTCGACGGCGCGCAGTTCCGCCGCGACATCGGCTACCGCGCCGTGAAGGGCTGAGGCCGGGCATGGAGTCCTCGATCGGCACCGTCCGGGATTGGCTCGTGGGCCTGCAGCGCCGCATCACGGATGCGGCCGGCGCCATCGACGGCCAGCCGTTCCGCGCCGATGCCTGGAAGAAGGACCCTGGCGAGCCGCTGCAAGGCCACGGCGTCACCATGATCCTGGAAGGCGGCGCCGTGTTCGAACGCGCCGGCTGCGGCTTCTCGCACGTCACCGGGACCACGCTGCCGCCTTCGGCCACGCAGCACCGCCCGGAGCTGGTCGGCGCGTCCTTCGAAGCCATGGGCGTGTCCCTGGTGTTTCACCCGCGCAACCCGATGGCGCCCACGGTGCACATGAACGTGCGCATGCTGGTGGCGCTGCCTGCCGGCGCGCCGCCCGTGTACTGGTTCGGGGGCGGCATGGACCTGACGCCTTACTACGGCTGGGACGAGGACGCGCAGCACTTTCACCGCACCTGCCGCGATGCGCTGCAGCCCTTCGGCGCCGACAAGCACCCGCGCTTCAAGGCCTGGTGCGACGACTACTTCTTCCTCAAGCACCGCAACGAACCGCGCGGCGTTGGCGGCATCTTCTTCGACGATTTCTTCGAAGACGGCTTCGAGCGCAGCTTCGCGATGCTCCAGTCGGTCGGCGATGCCTTCCTGCCCGCGTACCTGCCGATCCTCGAGCGCCGCATGCACCTGCCGCACACCGAACACGAGCGGCAATGGCAGTTGGAGCGGCGTGGACGTTACGTGGAATTCAACCTGGTGTGGGACCGCGGCACGCATTTCGGCCTGCAGTCCGGAGGCCGCACCGAGTCGATCCTGATGTCGATGCCGCCGCTGGCGTCCTGGGCCTATCGCCACGAGCCCGAACCCGGCTCGCGTGAAGCGCAGCTGCTGACGCGCTTCCTCGTGCGCAAGGACTGGGTTTGAACGCCAGCCCGCAGCGCATCGGCATGTTCGGCGGCGCCTTCGATCCGCCGCATCGCGCGCATGGGACGATGGCCCGTGCGGCGATCGCGCAGCTTGGCCTGGACCGTCTCTTCGTCTTTCCCACGGGGGATGCGTGGCACAAAAGCCGCACCTTGACGCCAGCCGACCACCGGTTGGCGATGGCCGAGCTCGCTTTCGGCGGCATCCCGGGCGCCGTGGTGGACGACCGCGAGCTGCGCCGCACCGGCCCCACCTACAGCGTCGACACCTTGCGCGAGCTGCACGCGGCCTTCCCGCAAGCGCAGCTTTACCTGCTGATGGGCGAAGACCACGCCGGCGGTTTCAGCCGCTGGCACGCCTGGCAGGAGGTGGCCGCGCTGGCCATCCTCTGCGTCGCCGGGCGTGGCAGCGGCGAGGGGGTGGAAGCCTTGCGCGCCCTGCCGGGGGTGCGGCTGCAGGTGCTGCAGCTGCCCCAGATGCCCGACAGCGCGACCCACATCCGCGACTTGCTGACAAAAAGGCAGGACATTGCCGAATTGGTCGAGCCGGCCGTTGCCAGTTATATTGAATCCCAACATCTTTACAAACTCACTCGATGACGACAGAAACCGCCGCCAAGAAGGACACGCAGAAACTCCAGAGGGCCATCGTCGATGGCCTCGAAGACGTGAAAGGCCAGGACATCCAGGTCTTCAACACGGAGCACATGTCCCCCTTGTTCGAGCGCGTGATCGTGGCGTCCGGCACCTCCAACCGGCAGACCAGGGCGCTGGCCTCCAGCGTGATCGACGCGGTGCGTGAGGCGGGCTTTCCCAAGCCGCGCATCGAGGGCGAGGAAAACGGCGAGTGGATCATCGTGGACTGCGGCGCCGCCGTCGCGCACATCATGCAGCCCGCCATCCGCCAGTACTACCACCTGGAAGAGATCTGGGGCGAGAAGCCGGTGCGGCTGCGCCTGGGCGCAAGCAAGCCGGCGATCCCCGAAAAGGCGCCGGAGGCACCCGCGAAGAAGGCTCCTGCACCGTCCCTGCGCCGCAGCACGACGATGAAGACGATGCAGCGCGAAGAGACGGCTGCCAGGCGGGCCGCGAAGAAGACTCCGGCCAGGCGTGCCGTTCCTTCGCCCGCCGGCAAGTCGACCGCGCGCACGCCCGCCGGGCAGGCCGCGCTGAAGGCCACGGCCAAGCGGCCGGCGGCCAGGAAGTCCGCTGCGGCCGAGTCCGCTCCGGCGCAGGCAGCGCCGTCCCGGTCAGCTCCTCCGGCCAGGCCTGCTCCGGCGAAGAAGTCGGCTCCGTCCAGGTCCGCGCCGGCGAAGAAGTCCGCTCCGTCCAGGTCCGCCCCGGCGAAGAAGTCCGCGCCGGCCAGGAAGGCGGCCGGCGCCAAGAGTCCGGCCCGCAAGACCTGAGCGATGCGCCTGCTGGTGGTGGCCGTCGGCCAGCGCGTGCCCGATTGGGCGCAGGCGGCCTGGGACGACTACGCCAAGCGCTTTCCGCCGGAGCTGCGGCTCGAGCTGAAGGCGGTGAAAACCGAGCCCCGCGCTTCGCGGACCTTGCCCAGCCTGCTGGCCGCCGAACGCGCACGCATCGAAGCGGCCATTCCGAAGGGCGCGCGGATCGTGGCGCTGGACGAGCGCGGCACGCCACTGACCACCGTGGCCCTGGCGGCGAAGTTGAGGGATTGGCCGCTGGAGAACGACGTGGTGGCGCTGGTGATCGGCGGCCCGGACGGCCTCGATCCGGCATTTCGCCAGGCGGCGCACGAGCGGATTCGCCTGTCCGACCTCACGCTGCCGCACGCGATGGTCCGCGTGCTGCTGGCCGAACAGTTGTACCGCGCCTGGTCGATCAATGCCGGGCACCCGTATCACCGTGAGTGATGCAACCGATGTCGTCCCGGCCTCGAGCCCGGACCCATGCAGTCGCCGCCGCAGACATGGATTGCGGGTCAGGCCCGCAATGACATGCCCATGCACATGCCCGTGGCCGTGGCCATGCCCGTGCCCAAACCCCTCCCCATGAGCGCCTTCATCTATCTCGCCTCGCAAAGCCCGCGGCGCCGGCAACTGCTCGAGCAGATCGGCGTCGCCTACGAACTCCTGCTGCCCGGGGCCGACGAGGACAGCGAAGCGCTGGAAGAGGCGAAGCCGGGCGAAGCCCCCGCCGGTTATGTCGCGCGGGTCACCGGCCTGAAGCTGGACGCCGCCATGGCGCGCCTGAAACACCGCGGGCTGCCGCCGGCACCGGTGCTGTGTTCGGACACGACCGTCGCCCTCGGCCGCACCATCTACGGCAAGCCGGCCGATGAACGCGACGCCGCCCGCATGCTGCGGGAGCTGTCCGGCCGGACGCACCGGGTGCTGACGGCCGTCGCGGTGCAATCCGGACGCCGGCGCGTGCAGGCCCTGAGCGCGTCGCGCGTGACCTTCGCGGAACTCACTCCGGCGCAGATCCGTGCCTACGTCGCCACTGGAGAGCCCATGGGCAAGGCGGGCGCGTACGCGGTCCAGGGCCGAGCCGCGGCCCACATCGTGCGCATCGACGGCTCCTACACGGGGATCATGGGCCTGCCGCTGCACGAGACGGCGCAGCTGCTGCAGTCGGTGCGGGTGCGAATGGCCCGGGCTTAGGGCGATCCTGCGTTATCCTGCGCCGTAAGAGGTGTCGACAACAACATGCAGCAGGACATCCTGGTGAACTGGTCGCCGCAGGAGACGCGGGTGGCGATCGTCGAGAACGGCGCGGTGCAGGAACTGCATGTCGAGCGCACGCTGGAACGCGGACTGGTCGGCAACGTCTATCTCGGCAAGGTGGCGCGCGTGCTGCCCGGGATGCAGTCCGCCTTCATCGACATGGGCCTGGAGCGCGCCGCCTTCCTGCACGTGGCCGACGTCTGGCAGCGGCAGCCCGATGGCGAGCCGCCGGCGCGCGGCGGGCAGCCGCAGGTTCCCATCGAAAAGCAGGTGTTCGAGGGCCAGGCCCTGATGGTGCAGGTGATCAAGGACCCGATCGGCACCAAGGGCGCGCGGCTGTCGACGCAGATCAGCATCGCGGGGCGCCTGCTGGTGTTCCTGCCCCAGGACGATCACCTGGGCGTGTCGCAGAAGATCCCTTCGGACCAGCGCGATGCGCTGCGCCGGCGGCTGACCAAGCTGGTCGGCGAGGCCGGTGGAGGCTTCATCCTGCGCACCAACGGCGAGGACGCCACCGACGAGGAGCTGGCGGAGGACATCGCCTACCTCCGCAAGACCTGGGCCCGCATCCGTGCCTCTTCGACGCGATTGCCCCCGCCGGCGCTGATGCACCAGGACCTGAACCTGCTGCAGCGGGTGCTGCGCGACCTCGTCACCGACCAGACGCAGACCATCCGCATCGACTCGCGCGAGCAGCACGAGCTGCTGCAGGCTTTCGGCGAGGAGTTCATGCCTTCGGCCGTGTCCAAGCTGGCGCTGTACAAGGGCGAGCGGCCGATCTTCGACCTGTACTCGGTGGACGAGGAGATCGCCAAGGCGCTGGGCCGGCGGGTCGACCTGAAGTCCGGCGGCTACCTGATCGTCGACCAGACCGAGGCGCTGACCACGGTCGACGTCAACACCGGCGGCTTCGTCGGCTCGCGCAATTTCGACGATACCATCTTCAAGACCAACCTCGAGGCGGCGCATGCGATCGCCCGCCAGCTGCGGCTGCGCAACCTGGGCGGGATCATCATCGTCGACTTCATCGACATGCAGCGCGAGGACCATCGCGATGCGGTGCTGGGCGAATTCCGCAAGCAGCTGGCGCGAGATCGGGTGAAGACGATGGCGGCGGGCTTCTCGCAGCTGGGGCTGGTGGAGATGACCCGCAAGCGCACGCGCGAATCGCTGGCGCACCTGCTGTGCGAGCCCTGTCCGGTGTGCGTGGGCAAGGGCACTGTCCGCACGCCGCGCACGGT
>JAQGMY010000091.1 GCA_028292105.1 Ramlibacter sp. | reverse complement strand
GGGAAACGGCACTTGCCAGGGGCGCTCGCGAAGGCATCCGCCGAACGGTCACCGGCGCCCATGCGCCCTTGACTGATTTTGTCGAGAGACAAACGAAAAGGCCGCCCGAAGGCGGCCATGCAAGCGCAAACGCCGGCCACGCGGGCCGGCTTTTTACCGCCAGAAGGTGCGGATGATCAGCGAACGCGCCACGCTGCGGCGGCGTCGAGTCGGTTCCAGCCGGCGGCCTTGGGGTGCGCTTGCGCGCCCGGACGCTCGAGGTTGGCATGCTCCACACGTTCGGCCTGGGGCTTGTCCCGCGGCGTGTCGTTGAAGCGGTTGGTGGACTTCGGTTCCTTGTACATACTGTGCTCCGTGCTGGCGGCGTCAGCTGCCGCTGTCGCTGCTGGGGGTTCGCTTGCTGTCCTGCTGGCCGCTCGGCCGGTCGCCGTGGCGCGCGATGAAGGGCCAGGCATGGCCGCTGCGCGCCCTGCGGGATACCGTAGAGTCGTCCTTGGCTTGGGCCCCGGCAGGACGCCAGTTCTGGCGGCTTGCGTTCGGGTCTGTCGCTAGCTGGATCATCTGCGCTCCTTGCAGGGAAAACCGGACCACCTGGCCCGGGGGATGAATGCAATGTAGGGGGGCCTCCTGAGCAATGCTGTCGGACGTTCAAGCCCAGCCGTGTAGGATTTGTCCTTCGGTCGGAGCCCAGCCATACGAAGGGTAGTGATGAGCTTGCGGAACACGCTGCAGGCCGCAGCACGGCGGCCATCTCGCGCGGCAGCTCGTACAGGGTGCGCGCAAGGACGAGCTCCTCGCTTCCTCGGCGTGGGCGCTGCATAATCCCGCATCCCGTTCACCGGAGAGAGCTCTTGGAACCCCACCCTAGTCGGTGGCTTTCCGACTAATTGGGTCAGATTCCAATTGTTCGCGAAAGCTGCTCATCGCCCAGCCCCCTTCCCGAATAGTTGGACCCGCGTCCCAGTTAGCCCATGCTCAATATCTTCACGCTCGCCAACGGCCGGCTCTTCCAGGAAGAGATCGAGTCGCTGGAGGAGCTGTCCCGCTTCCAGCCGATCTGGGTCGACCTCGAAGAGCCCACCCCGGAGGAGAAGCGGTGGGTCAAGCAGTACTACGGCCTGTCGATCCCCGAAGACGCGATGGACGAGGACATCGAGGAGTCGGCGCGCTTCTATGAAGAGGACAACGGCGACCTCCACATCCGCAGCGACTTCCTGATCGCCAACGAGGACGAGCCCCGCACCGTGCGGGTCGCCTTCATCCTCAACCTGACCAACGAGACGCTCAAGAGCCACGGCGTGCTGTTCTCGATCCATGACGAGGACGTGCCCGTGTTCCGGCTGCTGCGCCTGCGCGCGCGCCGGGCCCCGGGCCTGATCGAGGACGCCAAGGAAGTGCTGCTCAAGCTGTTCGACGCCGACGCCGAATATTCCGCCGACACGCTCGAGGGCATCTACGACGAACTGGAAAAAGTCAGCAAGGACGTGCTCTCCGGCGAGGTGACCGACACCGTCGCCGGGGAAGTGCTGGCCGCGATCGCCCGCCAGGAAGACTTGAACGGCCGCATCCGCCGCAACGTGATGGACACCCGCCGCGCCGTCAGCTTCATGATGCGCAGCCGCATGCTCAACGCCGACCAGTTCGACGACGCGCGGCAGATCCTGCGCGACATCGAATCGCTGGACAACCACACCGCGTTCCTGTTCGACAAGATCAACTTCCTGATGGACGCCACCGTCGGCTTCATCAACATCAACCAGAACAAGATCATCAAGATCTTCTCGGTGGCGAGCGTCGCGCTGCTGCCGCCGACGCTGATCGCCAGCATCTACGGCATGAACTTCAAGCTGATGCCGGAGCTGGACTGGGCCATGGGCTATCCCTATGCGCTGGCCTTGATGGTCGCCAGCGCGCTGGTTCCCATGTGGTACTTCCGCAAGCGCGGCTGGCTGCGCTAGGCCCACACCCGCGGCCTGCCCGTAAGATGCGGCTTCGATGAACCTCGCCTCGCTTCGCCGCCTGCTCGCATCCCGCCGTGGCGCGTGGCTGCTGGCATGGGCGCTGTGCCTGCCCGTTGCGCAATGGGCCACGGCGACGCACGCGCTGCTGCACCTGCAGTCGGTCGCCGCGGAGCGCGGCGACAAGCCGGCGCCGCTGCCGGTGAACTGCGACCTCTGCGTGGCGGCCGCCGCCATCGGTGGCGCGGCGCCCTTGCCACCGCCCCCCGCGCTGGCGCCCATCCTGTTGCCCCACGCGCAGGCGATGGCGCCGGCACTGCCCGAACACTTCCTCGCTTTCGCCCGCGCATACCGCAGCCGCGCGCCCCCGCTCCCGCACGCCTGAACGCCAGCGGCCACGCGACCTTCGCGCGTGGCCTTCGTCTTTCGTGCAAGGAGCCACCATGATTCATCCATGGCGCCAGGCGGGGATCGTCCTCTGCCTCGCCGCGGGCAACGCGTTCGCGCAGCCCACCGTCGACACCCAGGAACTGCGGCGCGAGATCGATCGCCTGCGGTCCGATTACGAGGGCCGCATCCAGGCCCTGGAACAAAGGCTGAAGGCCGCGGAAACGGCAGTGGCGGCGCCGCCGCCCGCCCCGGCGGCGGCGGCTGCGCCCTCCTCGGCTGCCCCCGTGGCCGCCGCGCCCGGCGCCGGCCGCGGCCTGGATCTCTCCCTGATCCTCAGCGGCCAGTACGGCCGCACCCGGCAGGACCCGGCCAACTACCGCATCCGCGGTTTCCCGCTGCCGCCGGACGCCGAAACCGGCCCCGGCACCCGGGGCTTCAGCCTGAACGAAACCGAGCTGCGCCTGGCCGCCAACATCGACCCTTGGTTCCTGGGCGTCGCCAACATCGCCCTGGCGCCGGACAACAGCGTCTCGGTCGAAGAGGCTTTCGTGCAGACCACATCCCTGGGACACGGCCTGACGCTCAAAGGCGGCCGCTTCCTGTCCGGCGTCGGTTACCTCAACGCGCAGCACCGGCACACCTGGGACTTCGCGGACGCGCCGCTCGCCTACCAGGCGATGCTCGGCTCGCAGTACGCGGACGACGGCCTGCAGTTCACCTGGCTGGCGCCGACCGACCGCCTGGTCGAACTGCGCGCGGAGGTGGGCCGCGGCCGCTCGTACCCGGGCAGCGACCCTGGCGGCAACGGCGCGGGCATGGCCTCGCTTTCCGCGCACATGGGCGACGATGTCGGCGACAGCCACAGCTGGCGTGCCGGCGTGTCTTACCTGCGGGCGAAAGCGGCGGGCCAGAGCCTGCTGGCGCAGGACGCATCGGGCGGCGACGTGCTCAATGCCTTCACCGGCAACACGCAGGTGTGGATCGCCGATGCCGTGTGGAAGTGGGCGCCCGGCGGCAACGCGACCCGCACCAGCTTGAAGCTGCAAGGCGAGTACCTCCACAACACCCGCGACGGCTCCCTGCTGGCCGACACGGCCGGGGCTGCCACGGCAGGCGCGTTCCGCAGCGTGCAATCGGGCTGGTACGTGCAAGGCGTGTACCAGTTCATGCCGCGCTGGCGCGTCGGCTGGCGGACGGAGCGCCTGAGTCCCGGCACGCCGGACTTCGGTGCCAACAACGGGCTGCTGCGGGTCGACACCGGCCATGCGCGCAAGAACAGCCTGGTGCTCGAGCACGACCCGAGCGAGTTCTCGCGCCTGCGGCTGCAGCTGGCGCAGGACCGCGCCCGCGCCGGCAGCTCCGACCTGCAGTGGCTGCTGCAGTACCAGATGAGCCTGGGTGCGCACGGCGCGCACGGCTTCTGAACCGAAGGCATCCCATGAAGACGAACCTCAAGACCTGGGCCGCGGCCCTGCTGGCGTGCGCCGCCGCCGTCGCTGCGCCGGCGCACGCCGCGCTGCGCGTGCTGGCCTGCGAGCCCGAGTGGGCCGCGCTGGCGCAGGAACTCGGCGGCCCGCTGGTGGAAGTGAGCTCCGCGACCACGTCGCTGCAAGACCCCCATCAGGTGCAGGCGCGCCCCAGCCTGATCGCGCGCGTGCGCAATGCGGACCTCGTGGCCTGCACCGGCGCGGAGCTGGAGGCCGGCTGGCTGCCCTTGCTGCTGCAGCAGTCCGGCAACGCCAAGGTGCAGCCCGGCCAGCCCGGCAACTTCGCCGCGGCGGGCTTCGTGCGCAAGCTCGAGATCCCGGCCAGCGTGGATCGCTCGCAAGGCGACGTGCACGCCTTCGGCAACCCGCACATCCAGACCGATCCGCGCAACATCGCGGCGGTGGCGACGGCACTCGCCACGCGGCTGCAACAGGTCGATGCGACGCACGCCGCCGAATACGCGCAGAGGGCCGCCGCCTTCCAGCAGAAGTGGCAGCAGGCGATGGCGCGCTGGGCCACGCAAGCAGCGCCCTTGCGCGGCGTGCCGGTGGTGGCGCAGCACAAGGGCTATGTCTACCTGTTCGACTGGCTCGGGCTGAAGGAGGTGGCGGTGCTGGAGCCCAAGCCCGGCGTCGAGCCGAGCGCCGCCTACCTGCAGTCGATGCTCGCCACGCTGAAGGCGACGCCGGCCCGCATGGTGCTGTACTCCGCCTACCAGGACCCCCGCCCCGCCGAGTGGCTGGGCAAGAACGCCGGCCTGCCGGTGGTGAAGATGCCCTTCACCGTGGGCGGCAGCGATGCGGCCAAGGACCTGTTCGGCCTCTTCGACGACACGGTGGCGCGCCTGCTGGCCGCCGCGGCCGGCAAATGAACTGGAGCGCGATCGACGTCGGCATCCTCGGGCCCGCCATGCTGGCCGGCCTGCTGGTGCTGGCGACGCACGTGCCCCTGGGCATGCAGGTGCTGGACCGCGGCATCGTGTTCATCGACCTGGCGATCGCCCAGATCGCCGGCCTGGGTGTGATCGCCGCCGCCGCCATCGGCCTGCCCGCCGGCGGCCTGTGGGTGCAGATCGCGGCGGTCTGCGCCGCCCTCGCCGGCGCCGGCCTGTTGACCTGGACCGAACGGCGGGCCGGCGCGCAGCAGGAGGCGCTGATCGGCGTGCTGTTCGTGCTCGCCGCCTCTGCCAGCCTGCTGCTGATGGCGGGCAATCCGCACGGCGGCGAACACCTGAAGGACCTGCTGGTGGGGCAGATCCTCTGGGTGGGCCAGCCGCAGCTGCTGGCGCTGGCGGCGGTGACGGCGGTGCTGCTGGTCGCCATCGCCGCCGGCGCGACCCGGCGCTTGGGGCGCTTCGGCTTCTACGCCGCATTTGCGCTGGCCGTCACCGCTTCGGTGCAGCTGGTCGGCGTCTACCTCGTGTTCACCAGCCTGATCATTCCAGCGCTCGCCACGCTGCGCTGGCGCGGCCGCGCGCGCATGGTTGCGGCCTATGCCCTGGGCGCGCTCGGGTATGCAGCGGGGCTGGTGCTGTCGGCACTGTTCGACCTGCCTTCGGGACCGACCGTTGTCTGCACGTTGGCCCTGCTCGCGGCAGCCGTCGCCGTGCTGCTTCCGGCTCGCCTCGCGACAGCTGCTGACCGGTAACCATCACAAGCCCTGGAGTAACCGACCATGAAGATCATCCGCCTGCCCGTGCTCGCCCCCCTGATGACCGCCTGCATGCTGTTGGCCGGCACGGCGCAAGCCGCACAGGACGCCGACGACACCATCAACGCGGACCGTCCCGGGCTGGCGGAAGGCAGCAGCGTCGTCGGCGCCGGCCATGTGCAGCTCGAAACCGGGCTGCAGCAGGAGTACACCCGCGACGGTGGAAACCGGGTTCGCACGCTCTTGGTCCCCACCTTGATCCGCCTGGGCGTGAGCGACAAGCTCGAGCTCCGGGTCGAAGGCGACACCTACACGCGCAGGCACGAGACTCCGCCGGGCGGCGCCGGCCAGCGCAGCGAGGGCATGGCGCCAACGTCCGTGGGCGTGAAAGTCCGCCTGCGGGAGGCGGCAGGCCCGGACGGCGCTTCCACCGCGGCCATCCTGCGTTACTACCCGCGCTCGGGCAGCGGCAACTTCAGGAGCGAACACGCGACCGGCGACCTCCGGCTGGCGGCGGACTGGGAGCTCGCCCCGAAGTGGTCCCTCAATCCGAACATCGGCGTCGGCTTCTACGAGGACGACGCGCAGCGGCGCTACACCGCGGCGCTGCTCGCCGCGTCGCTGGGCTATGACGCCAGCAAGGCGCTCAACCTCTTCATCGATGCCGGCCTGCAGTATCCGGAGAGCAGGAACGGCGGACTGGGAGCGATCATCGATGTCGGCGCCGCATATCTCATCGGCCGCAACACCCAGGTCGACCTGAGTGCCGGCTCGCGCGTCGCCGGCACGACCTTTCCGCGCTTGTTCGTCTCCGTCGGGTTCAGCCGCCGCTTCTGAAATCAGCCGCCGCGCAGGAAGGCTTCGATGATGGCGGCCGAATGCCGGCTCGCCACTTCATCGATGAAGGTCAGGAAATCGCCATGCGCCTCGTCGTCGGCGCGATCGGAGATCGTGCGCACCGCGGCGAAGGGAACGCCATAGTCGTGGCAGACCTGAGCGAAGGCGGCGCCCTCCATCTCCACCGCCAGGGCCTCGGGCAAGGCTTGCTGCAGCTGGCGGCTTTCCGCGGCGCTGGAGACGAAACGGTCGCCGCTGGCCACCAGTCCGCGGTGCAGCCGCGTGCCGTGCAGGGCCCGGCCGACCGCAGCGAGCAGCCGCAGCGTCAGGACCGGATCGGTCGGAAAGCGGCTGGTGCCATAGAGCGGCACCTCGTAGCGCGGAAAGATCGGTGACGCATCGAGGTCGTGCTGCACGAAGGCGTCGGCGACCACCACGTCGCCGCGATCGACGCCGCGCGCCAGTCCGCCGGCCACGCCCGTGAAGACGATGCGGTCGACCTTGAAGCGTTCGATGAGGACCGTGGCGGTGGTGGCCGCGGCCACCTTGCCGATGCGCGAGAGCACCGTCACCACCTCCTGCCCATGGAGGTGGCCGACGTAGAAATCACGACCGGCAGCGACTTGCTTGTGCTCGTCCGGCATGAGCGCCAGCACCGCGGAAAGCTCCTGGTGCATGGCGGCGACGATGGCGGTGCGCATGGGGGCATTCTGGCACCGCGCCGCATGGGGAGCATGTCATCCCGGGCTTGACCCGGGATCCATGTCCCCGAACGCGGAAGACATGGATTGCGGGTCGAGCCCGCAATGACATGGTGGGGCGCGCGTTCCGCGCCCGTCCCTGCTTACTCCTTGATGTCCACCCCATAGAAGTTGTGCCGCCCGAACGGGCTCAACTTGAAGTCGATGACTTCCTTGCGCACCGGCTTCAGCTGCACCGCATGGGCAATCGTGAACCACGGCTCCTGCTGCTTGAAGATGACCTGGGCCTGCTTGTACAGCGCGTCGCGCTCGGCCGGCTTGGTGATGGTCTTGGCCTTCTGGATCAGGTCCTCGAAGGGCTGGTAGCAGAACTTGGCGACGTTGGAGCCATTGCTCTTGGCGGCCTCGCAACCCAGCAGCACGGCCAGGAAGTTGTCCGGGTCACCGTTGTCGCCGGTCCAGCCCAGCATGCCCATCTGGTGTTCGCCGGCCTGCATGCGCTTGCGGTACTCGCCCCACTCGAAGGTCTTGATCTCCGCCTTGATGCCGACCTTGGCCAGGTCAGCCTGCATCAGTTCGGCGATGCGCTTGGCGTTCGGGTTGTACGGACGCTGCACGGGCATGGCCCACAGGTCGGTGGTGAAGCCGTTCGCCAGCCCGGCCTGCGCCAGCAGCTTCTTGGCGCCTTCCGGATCGTAGACGTCGTCCTTGGTGGTGGTGTTGTACGCCGACATGGTGGGCGGCAGCGGATTCTTGGCCGCGATGCCGGTGCCCAGGTAGACGCCGTCCAGGATCGCCTTCTTGTTGATCGCCATGCTGACGGCCTTGCGCACGCGCACGTCGTCGAACGGCTTCTTGGTG
>JAQGMY010000443.1 GCA_028292105.1 Ramlibacter sp. | reverse complement strand
CCAGCAGCAGCGGGTCGGCCCAGTTGAAAGCAGCTTTGGGGGTCTTGGCCATGGGAACTCCGGAGGTGTTGGGGTGTCAGGCGGGCAGCATCGCCGTCGCCTCGATTTCGACCTTGGCGCGGTCTTCGATCAACGCGCTGACTTCAACCGCCGTCATGGCGATGTCATAGTTGCCGATGATGTCGCGAAAGGCCTGCCCCACCTCGCGGGCGGCGGCCAGGTATTCGCGCTTGTCCGTCACGTACCAGGTCATGCGGACGATATTGTCGCCGCTGCCCCCGGCCGCCCTCAGCACATCCGCGACATTGGTCAGTGCCTGCCGCACCTGCGCCCCGAAATCGTCGGTGTGGAAGACGCCCTGGCTATCCCAGCCGATCATGCCGGCGATGAAGAGCATGCGGCCTTGCGCCACCACCCCGTTGGCGTAGCCGCGGGGCCGCGGCCAGCCCTCCGGCAGCACCGGCTGCGGTTTCGGCTCCGTCTTCATGACCGCACCTCCTTGAGCAGTTCGCGGGCAATGATCAGCTGCTGCACTTCGGTGGCGCCCTCGTAGATCCGCAGCGAGCGGATCTCCCGGTACAACTGCTCCACCGGCTCGCCGGTCTTCACGCCGAGCCCGCCGAACATCTGCACGGCGGCGTCGATGACCTGCTGGGCCCCTTCGGTGGCTTGCATCTTGGCCATGGCGGCCTCCTTGGTGACGGCCTTGCCCTGGTCGCGCAGCCAGGCGGCGCGGTAGACCAGCAGCGCGGCGCTGTCGATGGTGGTGGCCATCTGGGCCAGCTTGGCCTGGCTCAGCTGGAAATCGGCCAGGGTCTGGTTGAACATCTTGCGCTCGGTGGCGCGCCGCAGCGCCTCGTCGAGTGCGCGCCGCGCGAAGCCCAGCGCGGCAGCCGCCACGGAAGTGCGGAACACGTCGAGCGTGCGCATCGCCACCTTGAAGCCCTCGCCGGCGGCGCCGATGCGATGCGCCAGCGGCACGCGGCAGTCGCGAAAGCGCAAGCGCGCCAGCGGATGCGGCGCGATCACCTGGATGCGCTCGGCGATCTCCAGGCCCGGCGTGTCCGCGTCGACGATGAAGGCCGAGATACCGCGCGGCCCCGGCGCTTCGCCGGTGCGGCAGAACACCACGTAGAAGTCCGCGATGCCGCCGTTGGAGATCCAGGTCTTCTCGCCGTTCAGCACCGCGTGGTCGCCCTCGATGTGGGCGGCACATTGCAGGTTCGCCACGTCCGATCCGGCGTCCGGCTCCGACAGCGCGAACGCGGCGATCGCCTCGCCGCTGGCGACCCGCGAGAGATAGCGCTCCTTCTGCGCTGGCGTGCCCTGCAGGCTGATCGCACCCGAGCCCAGGCCTTGCATCGCGAAGGCAAAGTCGGCCAGGCCATTGTGGCGCGCCAGTGTTTCGCGGATCAGGCAGACGGCCCGGGTGTCGATCACGTCGTGGTGCCCGTACGGGCGCGCTCCGACGGCATAGCGCAGCCAGTCGGCTTCGCCCAGCGCACGCACCAGTTGCCGGCAGGACGCATCGACGTCCGCCCCGTGGACGTGCGCCACGTTGCGGGCGGCCCAGGGCTCCAGTTCCTCCGCCAGCCGGCGATGCCGCTCTTCGAAGAAAGGCCAGTCGAGATAGGCGGTGTCACTCATCTCAGTTGCCCTCGAAGCGGGGTTTCTGCCTGGCCACGAAGGCCTCGTAGGCCCGGCGGAAATCCTCCGTCAGCATGCACAAGGCCTGGGCCTGCGCCTCCGCCTCGATCGCCTGGTCCAGCGTCATGGCCCACTCCTGGTGGAGCATGGTCTTGGTGATGCCGTTGGCGAAAGTGGGGCCTTGCGCGAGATCGCGGGCCAGCGCCTGGGCATCGGCCAGCAGGGACTCCGGCGCGCACAGGCGATTGAAGAATCCCCAGCGCTCGCCCTCTTCTCCGCCCAGCGACCGCCCCGTGTACAACAGTTCGCTGGCCCTGCCCTGCCCGACGAGCCGCGGCAGCATCGCGCAGGCGCCCATGTCGCAACCGGCCAGACCCACCCGGTTGAACAGGAAGGCGGTCTTGCTGCGTGCGGTGCCGAGGCGCAGGTCGGAGGCCATCGCCATGATCGCGCCGGCGCCGGCACAGATGCCATCGACCGCGGCAACGACAGGCTGCGGACAGGCGCGCATCGTCTTGACCAGGTCACCCGTCATGCGCGTGAACATCAGCAGCTCCGGTGCCTTCAGCCGCACCAGCGGTCCGATGATCTCGTGCACGTCGCCACCGGAGCAGAAGTTGTCGCCGGCGCCGACGATGACCACCGCATGGACGTCGGTCGCATATTTGAGCTGCCCGAACAGGTCGCGCAGTTCCGCATAGGAGTCGAAGGTCAGCGGGTTCTTGCGCTCGGGGCGGTCGAGCGTCACGGTGCCGACGGCGTCCGCCACCTGCCAGCCGAAATGTTCGGCGCGGTACCCAGCCAGCTGGCGCCGGTTGCCGGCAGCCAGCGCGGGGTCGACGCGCTCAGTTGAAGCGTTCATTCGGAGTCTCCTTGACCTGCGCGCGTTCGCGCTCCAGGTTGCGTTCCAGTTGGTTCTTGCCCGACAGGTACTGCCGGGGCCAGGGCACGTCGTGATAGCCGATCTTCGCCGCCTCCAGCAGCGCCCACGCCGGGTTGGCGAGATGCGGGCGCGCCACCGCACACAGGTCGGCACGGCCGGCGGCGATGATGCTGTTGACGTGATCGGCTTCGGAAATCGCGCCCACGGCCATGGTGGCGATGCCGGCCTCGTTGCGAACCCGATCGGCGAAGGGCGTCTGGTACATGCGCCCGTACACCGGCTGCTGCTTCTTGCTGACCTGGCCCGAAGAGCAGTCGATCAGGTCGGCGCCGGCGGCCTTGAAGGCGCGCGCGATCTCCACGGCATCGTCCGGCGTGATGCCGCCTTCCACCCAGTCATGGGCGGAGATCCGCACCGACATCGGGCGGTCGGCGGGCCAGGCGTCGCGCATGGCACGAAACACTTCCAGCGGGTAGCGCAGGCGCCTGGCCAGCGAGCCGCCGTAGTCGTCGGTACGCTGGTTCGTCAACGGCGAGATGAAGCTGGACAGCAGGTAGCCATGGGCGCAATGCAGTTCCAGCCAGTCGAAGCCGGCCTCGGCGGCGTAGCGCGTGCTGAGAATGAAGTCGTCGCGCACCCGGTCCATGTCGGCGCGCGTCATCGCCCGCGCCTCGTCGCTGACGCCGTCGATGTAGCGCTGCGGCGACGCCGACAGCAGCGGCCAGTTGCCCGACTCCAGCGGCAGGTCCTCGCCTTCCCAGGGCACCCGCGTCGAACCCTTGGCCCCGGCATGTCCCAGCTGCATGGCGATCTTCGCGTCGGTGCTGGCATGCACGAAGTCGACGATGCGCTTCCAGCCGTCGCGCTGCTGCTCGCTCCACAGGCCGGGGCAACCCGGGGTGATGCGGGCATCGGCGGATGGACAGGTCATCTCCGCCACGACCATGCCGGCGCCGCCCATCGCGCGGGCGCCCAGATGCACCAGGTGGAAATCGGCCGGCAGACCGTCGACGCAGGAATACTGGGCCATCGGCGAGACCACGACCCGGTTCTTCAGCGTCACGCCGCGCAGCGTGAAGGGCGTGAACATCGGCGGGATGGGCTGGCGCTCCGGGGTCCGCCGGGCGCCGGCGCGGGCGGCCATCCAGTCCTCGTACCGGTCGACGTAGCCGCGATCGCGCAGGCGCAGGTTCTCGTGGCTGATGCGCTGGCTGCGCGTGAGCAGCGAGTAGGCGAACTGCTCGGGCGGCAGGTTCACGTAACGCGCGACGTTCTCGAACCACTCGGTGGAATTGCGCGCGGCGTTCTGGATCTTCAGCACCTCGACGCTGCGGACAGCTTCGTACTGCCGCAACGCCGCCACCAGGTCGGCGGGCGTGCGCGCGATGCAGCGCGCCAGCTCGATCGAGTCCTCGAGCGCGAGCTTGGTGCCCGAGCCCACGGAGAAATGCGCCGTATGCGCCGCGTCTCCCATCAGCACCACGGGCGCGCGGCCGTTGTGGTGCACCCAGGTGCGGCAGACCACGCGCGGAAAGCGGATCCACTGGGCCGACCCGCGCA
>JAQGMY010000373.1 GCA_028292105.1 Ramlibacter sp. | reverse complement strand
TGCGCTACTACGCCGCCAGCAAGCAGCCGATGCCGCGCGGCGTCGCGCACGAGGCGCTGCAGGTCTTCGCGCCGCTGGCCAACCGGCTGGGCATCTGGCAGGTGAAGTGGGAGATGGAGGACCTGGCATTCCGCTTCCTCGAGCCGGAGACGTACCAGCGGGTCGCCCGCTGGCTGGACGAAAAGCGGGTGGAGCGCGAGCAGTACGTCGAGCAGTTGCGCACCGACCTCGAATCGGAGCTGAAGGCCCAGGGCATCTCCGCGCAGGTGCATGGGCGGCCCAAGCACATCTACAGCATCGTGAAGAAGATGCGCGGCAAGTCGCTGGACTTCGAACAGGTGCTGGACGTGCGCGCGCTGCGGGTGATCGTGCCGGACGTGAAGGACTGCTACGAGGCACTGGCCTGGGTGCACGCGCGCTTCTCGCCGATCCTCGACCAGTTCGACGACTACATCGCCCGGCCCAAGCCGAACGGCTACCAGTCGCTGCACACGGTGGTTCGGGATGCCGCCGGCCGCCCGATCGAGATCCAGATCCGGACGCAGGCCATGCACGAACACGCCGAGCACGGCGTGGCGGCCCACTGGGCCTACAAGGAAGCGGGCCCCAAAGGTTATGCGGGCGTCAGCGCCTCCAGGGATTACGACGTCAAGATCGCCGTGCTGCGCCAGCTGCTGGCCTGGGAGCGTGAGCTCTCCGGCTCGGTGCAAGGGCTGTTCGAGGACCGCATCTACGTGCTGACGCCGCAGGCGGCCATCGTCGAATTGCCGCAGGGCGCAACGCCGGTCGACTTCGCCTACACCTTGCACACCAGCCTCGGCCACCGCTGCCGCGGCGCCCGGGTCGACGGCGTGATGGTGCCGCTGAACACGCAGCTGGCGAACGGCCAGACGGTGGAGATCGTCGCGGCCAAGGAGGGCGGGCCATCGCGCGACTGGCTCAACGCGGACCTCGGCTTTCTCGCCAGCCAGCGTGCCCGCGCCAAGGTGCGCGCCTGGTTCAACGAGCAGGTGCGGCACGAGACCATCGCCCGCGGCCGCGAGCTGGTCGAGCGGCTGCTGCAGCGCGAAGGCCGCACGGCCCTGAAGCTGGACGACCTCGCCTCCCGGCTCGGGTTCAAGTCCGCCGACGACCTGTTCCACGTCGTCGGCAAGGACGAGTTCTCCCTGCGCACCATCGAGAACCTGCTGCACCCGCCGGCGGAGGCGCCCAGCGAAGACGAGGCCTTGCTGCAGAGGAAGTGGCGTCCGGTGTCGGGCAAGGCGACCAAGGGTGGCGTGCTGGTGGTGGGGGTGGATTCGCTGATGACGCAGCTCGCCAAGTGCTGCAAGCCGGCGCCGCCCGACGCCATCGGCGGTTTCGTCACGCGCGGCAAAGGCGTCAGCGTCCACCGCCGCGACTGCTCGAACTTCCGCGAGATGTCGAACAAGAGCCCCGAGCGCGTGATCGAAGTGGAGTGGGGCGGCTCCAAGGCGGGCGACCCAGCGGCGGTGTACCCGGTCGACGTCTCCATCGAAGCCGCCGACCGCCAGGGCCTGCTGCGCGACATCTCCGAAGTCTTCGCCAAGGAAAAGATGAACGTGATCGGCGTGCAGACGGAATCCGTCAAGGGCACCGCCTGGATGACTTTCACGGTGGAGATCGCGGACTCGCAGAAGCTCGGCAAGGTGCTGGCCGTGGTGCGCGGCGTCTTGGGCGTTCGCTCGGCGCGCCGCCGCTAGTGCCGCCCTCGCGGCCGCGCATCGCATCGATCCATGGACGAACCCGCATCCACCGACCTGCTCCTGCTGGCCTGCGAGCTCGCCGTGAAGGTGGAGAGCAAGCCGCAGCGGCGCGACGGCACGGATGCCGCCGCGTATGCGAGCTCGGGCCCGACGCTGGCCCGCCGGATCCAGGCCGGCGCGCAGCTTTCGGCCTCATGCAACGAGGCGGCGGTCGAATCCGTCCTTTCCCCCGCGCCCTTCCATTGGGATGTCTCCCTGCAGGTCGGCGCCGCCCGCAGGACGAACTACAGGGTATGGCTGCGCGAGTCGCCGCGGCAACTCGAGGCCTTGTGGCTGGAGCGCCAGAAGGCCAGGGAGCTGCGCGACAGCCTGCCGCATGAGCAGCGCCGCAAGAAGCCCTGGGGCCCGCTCTGAACCGGGTCAGGGCTGCCTTCGGGGTGGGTTCCGGGTTTTGCTATACTTCGAGGCTGTGATGCAGGCCGCAGCCGCAGCGTGCGTCACCACAGATCACACGGGCCGTTAGCTCAGCGGTAGAGCGCCTCTTTGACGTGGAGGATGTCGGAGATTCGATCTCTCCACGGCCCACCAATGAATCGTGTTTGCGACAAGCCCGCTCCCGCAAGGGGGCGGGTTTTTGCTTTCTCCCTCGCCGGGTTGTTGCCCGGCCGTAAGGGTTAGACCCCGGGCTGTGCCTGGTGGCGCTCCCTAGAATCTGCTGCGACGCAAAATGTGCGGGACGCCAGATCCCGTCTTCGAGGAGCCCCGTTCGTGACCAGCAAGAAAGCCAACGGCGGCGTCAAGCCGGCTGTGCGTGTCATCAAGAAGTATCCGAACCGGCGGCTCTACGACACCGAAACCTCCACCTACATCACGCTGGCAGAAGTCAAGCAGCTGGTGATGGCGCACCAGCAGTTCGTGGTGCGCGATGCCAAGACCAACGACGACCTCACCCGCAGCATCCTGCTGCAGATCATCCTCGAGGAAGAGGCAGGCGGCACGCCCATGTTCAGCGAGGCGGCGCTGGCCAACATCATCCGCTTCTACGGGCACGCCATGCAGGGCTTCATGGGCACCTACCTCGAAAAGAACGTGCAGGCCTTCACCGACATCCAGGTCAAGATGGCGGAACAGTCGAAGACGGTCACGCCGGAGATGTGGGCCCAGTTCTCCAACGTCCAGAACCCGCTGATGCAGGGAATGATGGGCAACTACGTCGAGCAGTCCAAGACCATGTTCGAGAAGATGCAGGAACAGATGCAAAAGCAGACCGAGCAGATGCTGGGCGCATTCGGCATCAAGAAATAAGTCTTTGCATGTAGGGGACAATGCGGGGATGAGCGCCATCGCTGTCCCCGACACCCCCATCACCGCAACGCCGAAGGTCGGCTTCGTCAGCCTCGGCTGCCCCAAGGCCCTCACCGATTCCGAACTGATCCTCACGCAGCTCAGCGCCGAAGGCTATGCCACGTCCAAGACCTTCGAGGGCGCGGACCTGGTCATCGTCAACACCTGCGGCTTCATCGACGACGCGGTCAGGGAAAGCCTGGACACGATCGGCGAAGCGCTGGCGGCCAACGGCAAGGTGATCGTCACCGGGTGCCTCGGCGCGCGCGCGGGCGAGGCGGGTGGCAACATGGTGCGGCAGATGCATCCGTCGGTGCTGGCCGTCACGGGCCCGCATGCGACCCAGGAAGTCATGGACGCGGTGCACCTGCACCTGCCCAAGCCGCACGACCCTTTCATGGATCTCGTGCCCGCGGCCGGTATCAAGCTGACCCCGAAGCACTATGCCTACCTGAAGATCAGCGAAGGCTGCAACCATCGCTGCACCTTCTGCATCATCCCTTCGCTGCGCGGCGACCTGGTGAGCCGGCCCATCGGCGACGTGCTGAAGGAAGCCAGGGCCTTGTTCGAAGGCGGCGTGAAGGAACTGCTGGTGGTCAGCCAGGACACCTCCGCGTACGGGGTGGACGTCAAGTACCGCACCGGTTTCCACGACGGCCGCCCGGTGCGCACGCGCATGCTGGAGCTGGTCGCGGCGCTGGGCGAGATCGCCGAGCCGTTCGGCGCCTGGGTGCGGCTGCACTACGTCTATCCGTACCCGCACGTGGACGAGATCATCCCGCTGATGGCGCAAGGCAAGGTGCTGCCGTACCTGGACGTGCCTTTCCAGCACAGCCACCCGGACGTGCTGCGTCGCATGAAGCGGCCCGCCAGTGGCGAAAGGAATCTGGAGCGCATCGCGCGCTGGCGCGAGCTGTGCCCGGAACTGGTGGTGCGCAGCACCTTCATCGCCGGCTTTCCGGGCGAGACCGAAGCGGAGTTCCAGCACCTGCTGGACTTCCTGCGGGAAGCGCAGATCGACCGTGCCGGCTGCTTTGCCTACAGTGCCGTCAATGGCGCTGTTGCGAACGACATCCCGGGCATGCTGCCGCTGGAAGTGCGCGAGGAACGCCGTGCCCGTTTCATGGCCGTGGCCGAGGAAGTGTCGGCGCGGCGGCTGCAGCGGCGCATCGGCGCCACCATGCAGGTGCTGGTGGATTCGGCCCCGGGGCTCGGCAAGAAGGGCGGCATCGGCCGCTCGTATGCGGATGCGCCGGAGATCGACGGCACCGTGCGCCTGCTGCCGCCGCAAAAGATCAGCAAGCGGCTCGCCGTCGGCGAGTTCACCCGCGCCCGGATCGTGCAGGCCGTCGGGCACGACCTGATCGCCGAGCCGATCTGAAGCGCTTCGACTTGATCGTCGGGCAAACAAAAGCCGGCAGAAGCCGGCTTTATCATTCACTGGCCGCTAAAGCGGCCTTATCATCACTTGGTGCCCAGGAGAGGACTCGAACCTCCACGATGTTACTCGCTAGTACCTGAAACTAGTGCGTCTACCAATTCCGCCACCTGGGCATTTCAGGAAAAACAAGATTGTATATCAAAAACACAGACCGACCCAACAGCACCGGGCTCCTCGATGAGATCGAGGGAGTGATCCAGGGCCATCGCGACGGCCACGGCTACGTGGTGCGAGACGATGGCGAAGCCGACATCTACCTGCCACCCAACGAGATGCGCGCGGTGCTCCACCGCGACCGCGTGCGGGCTCGCATCGTGCGGCACGACCGCAAGGGCAGGCCCGAAGGCCGGGTGCTCGAAATCATCGAGCGCCCGCCGCATCCCATCATCGGCCGGCTGCTGCATGAAAGCGGCGTCTGGCTGGTGGCGCCGGAAGACAAGCGCTACGGCCAGGACGTGCTGGTCCCCAAGACCGCCACGGGCCTGGCCAAGTCCGGCCAGGTGGTGGTGGTCGAACTGACCGAGCCGCCCAGCCTCTATGGCCAGCCGGTGGGCCGCGTGAAGGAAGTGCTCGGCGAAGTCGACGATCCCGGCATGGAAATCGAGATCGCGGTGCGCAAGTACGCGGTGCCGCACGAGTTCTCCGAAGCCTGCATCGCGCAGGCCCGGGCGCTGCCGGACAAGGTGCGCCCGGAGGACCACAAGGGACGGGTCGACCTGACCGACGTGCCGCTGGTCACCATCGACGGCGAGGACGCGCGCGACTTCGACGACGCCGTCTATTGCGAGCCCGCCAAGGTGGGGCGCGGCAAGGGCTGGCGGCTGCTGGTCGCCATCGCCGACGTCAGCCACTACGTCGAGACCGGCAGCGCGATCGACATCGATGCCTACGAGCGTGCCACCAGCGTTTATTTCCCGCGCCGGGTCATCCCCATGCTGCCCGAGAAGCTATCGAACGGGCTGTGCTCGCTGAACCCCGACGTGGAACGGCTTTGCATGGTTTGCGACATGCTGGTCACGGCCGGCGGCGACGTGCACGCGTACCAGTTCTATCCGGCGGTGATGTTCAGCCACGCTCGCATGACCTACACCGAGGTCGCGGCGATTCTGGCCAACACGCGCGGGCCGGAAGCAGCGCGGCGCAAGGACCTTGTCCCGCACTTCCTGAACCTGCACGATGTGTACCGCGCGCTGCTCAAGGCACGTAATGTCCGCGGCGCGGTCGACTTCGAGACCACCGAGACGCAGATCGTGTGCGACGAAAACGGCCGCATCGAGCAGATCGTGCCGCGCCTGCGCAATGAAGCGCACAAGCTGATCGAAGAGTCGATGCTGGCCGCCAACGTCTGCGCCGCCGACTTCATCGTGAACGCCGAACACCCGGGACTGTTCCGCGTGCACGAGGGGCCGACGCCGGAGAAGAAGGAGATCCTGCGCGGCTACCTGAAGGCCATGGGCGTGGGCATGACGATCAGCGACGACCCCAAGCCGGCGGAGTTCCAGAAGATCGCCGAAGCCACCCGGGACCGCCCGGACGCGGCGCAGATCTCCACCATGCTGCTGCGGTCGATGCAGCAGGCGATCTACTCGCCGTTCAACAGCGGCCACTTCGGCCTGGCGTACGAGGCCTACACCCACTTCACCAGTCCGATCCGGCGCTACCCGGACCTGCTGGTGCACCGCGTGATCAAGGCGATCCTGGGCAAGGGCCGCTACCAGCTGCCGGTGCTGCCCACGCCGGGCGAGGCGCACGAGAAACTGGCGCGGCGGCTGGCCGCGCGCGCCGCGGCGCCAGGGCAGAAGCCGAAGAAGGTCGGGCCGCCGCCGACGCGCGAGTTGCTGGCCTGGGAAGCCGCCGGGTTCCATTGCAGTGCCAACGAGCGCCGCGCCGACGAGGCGAGCCGCGACGTCGAGGCCTGGCTCAAGTGCAAGTACATGCGCGACCACCTCGGCGAGGAGTACGCGGGCGTGGTCACCGCGGCGACCAGCTTCGGCATCTTCGTCACGCTCGATGCCATGTATGTCGAAGGCCTGGTGCACATCACCGAACTCGGGGGCGAGTACTTCAAGTTCGACGAAGCGCGCCAGGAACTGCGCGGCGAGCGCACCGGCATCCGCTACGCGATCGGCTCGCGCCTGCGGGTGCAGGTCAGCCGCGTCGACCTGGACGGCCGCAAGATCGACTTCCGCCTGGTGCGCGAAGGCGAGGAGTTCATGACGCGCGCGCCGAAGGACAAGGGGGCTGCGCCGGCCAGCCGAGTCGACGGCGTTCCGGCCAAGACCTCCGTCAAGCGTGCCGCGAAGAAGGCGGCGGGCAAGACCAAGGCGGCTGACGGGGTGAAGGCGGCCGGCAAGAAGACGGCGGCCAAGAGCAGCACGGCCCGCAAGCCGCGCCGCTGAAGCGACTACATAACGAGGAGAGAGACATGGCAGCAACGGAAGCCGGCCCCGGCCGGGTCGCGATCGTCACGGGCGGGGGCTCGGGCATAGGCCGCGCCGCGGCGCTGGCGCTGCTCGATGGCGGCTGGCGGGTTGCCGTGGCGGGGCGTCGCGTCGATGCGCTGCAGCAGACCGTGCAACACGCACCGGAGCGCGCGCTTGCGGTACCCACCGACATGACCGATCCGGCATCCGTCGAAGCCTTGTTCGCCGCGACCGTCAAGGCTTTCGGCCGCGTCGACCTGCTGTTCAACAATGCCGGCATCGGGCTGCCTGCCGCGCCGCTGGAGGACATGGCCATCGCCGACTGGAAGCGGGTCGTCGACACCAACCTGAACGGCATGTTCTACGGCATCCAGCAGGCGTTCCGGGTCATGAAGTCGCAGCAGCCGCGCGGCGGCCGCATCATCAACAACGGCTCGATCTCGGCGCATGCGCCGCGGCCGCACTCGATCGCCTACACGGCAACCAAGCACGCGGTCACCGGGCTGACCAAGACGGCGGCATTGGACGGCCGCCGCTACGACATCGCCGTGGGCCAGATCGACATCGGCAACGCGCTGACGGATCTCGCGGCGCGCATGGCCAAGGGCGTGCCGCAGGCCAACGGCGAGATCGCCGTGGAGCCGCTGATGGACGCCAAGGTGGTCGGCGATTCCATCCTGTACATGGCCAACCTGCCGCTGGAGGCGAACGTGTTGTTCCATACGGTGATGGCGACGAAGATGCCTTTCGTGGGTCGGGGGTAGAGGGGCTTCGGGACGGAGGGCGAGCGGAACGCACCGCTCGGCTCCCGACCCGACCCTCACCGCATCGCCAAAGCCGCCGCCGTCAGCGGCTGGCCGTCCGCCCACCGGTCCGCGGCGAGCCCGTGCAGGTACACCGCGGCGCTGGCGGCGTCGAATGCGCCTTCGCCGCTCGCCAGCCGCGCCGCGATCCAGCCCGCCAGCACGTCTCCCGTGCCGGCGATCGCCAGCCGCGCATTGCCGGTCGGGTTGATTCGCACGCTGCCCCCGGGCGCAGCGACCACCGTGCCCGACCCCTTCAGCACCACCACGCAGCCCCAGCGCAGGGCGAGCTCCCGCGCCGCTGCCAGCCGATCCTGCTGCACCGCCGCCGTGGCTGTCCCGAGCAGGCGCGCCGCCTCCAGCGGATGCGGCGTCAGTACCGTGGGCAGCCCGCGCCGGCCCCGTGCCCGCAACAGGGACTGCAGCTGCGGGTCAGCGGCCACCGCGTTGAGCGCATCGGCATCGAGGACCAGCGCCTGGGCCCCGAACACCTTCGGCAGCGCCGATGCGACGGCGTGCCCGCCGCCACAACCGCACGCCACGCTCATCCCTTCCACCGGCAAGTCCTGCCACGGCCGCAGCATCAAATCCGGCTGCAGTGGATCGAGCGTTGGCGCAGCGGGATCCAGCAGGCCGACATGGACGCGGCCGGCCCCGTGGTGCAGCGCGGCCCGCGCAGCCAGCAACGCGGCGCCGGCCATGCCAGCAGCGCCGCCGATGACCGCGACGTCGCCATAGCTGCCCTTGTGGCTCGCGTGCAGGCGCTGGTGGGCGACCGGTGTGCCGCAGAGCAGGGCGCAAGGCGCCTCGGCGCCGCTCGCGGCCTGCAGGTCGTCGAACCAGACGCTGCCGGCGGCGTCGCGGCCGTGACCGGTGAAGAGCCCTGGCTTCAGCGCCAGCAGGCTCGCAGTGTGTGTCGCCCGCACCCAGGCGCTGCCGTGGCCGGAGTCCGCCTGCAGCCCGCTCGGGACATCGATGGCCAGCACCGGCGCGGCGCCTGCATTGAGACGCTCGATCTGCCGCAGCAGCTCGCCGTCGGGCGCCCGGGTGCCGCCGATACCGAGCAGTGCGTCGATGCCCAGGTCCCAGTGCGCGGGCGGCTCGTGCGCGAAGGTCACGCCCGCGGCCCGGGCGCGCTGCAGCGAAAGTTGCGCGTCTGCCGGCAGCCGCGCTTCGTCTCCGATGCACGTCACGACCGGCTCCTTGCCCCACTGTTTCAGGTGCACGGCGGCCTCGAAGCCGTCGCCCCCGTTGTTGCCGGGGCCACAGGCGAGCCAGACGGTACGGGCATGCGGCGCGACGGCGAGCGCGAGCCGGGCGACGGCGAGCCCGGCGCGCTGCATCAGGGCGTGCGCGGGCAGGGCGGCGGCCGCCGCGAGCTCGATGCGCCGGATGCTGGCCACGTCATGCAAGGGCCAGGAGCGATCAGGGGTGACACGCTGCATGGCGCATTGTGCCGTGCGCCTCCATCCCCGTAGGGTGTGCAGCTTGGCTGCGCACCACCTGGCGGCGATGGTGCGCAGCGAAGCTGCACACCCTACCGGAGAGGGCTAGCCTTCGAGTCGCTCCACGCCCAGCCCTTCCAGGTCGACCTCCGGCGCGCGCCGTGACATCAGGTCGGCGACGGCGCGCGCGCTGCCGCATGCCAGTGCCCAGCCGCTCGAGCCGTGCCCGATGTTGATCCACACGCCGGGAATGCCGGTCGCGCCCAGGATCGGTGGACCGTCGGGCAGCATCGGCCGCGCACCTTTCCACTCCTGCACCGCTGCACCGGTGTTGGCGAGCTGCGCCGCCCCCGGAAACCAGTCGTGCAGCACTTTGTACAGGGTCTGGATCGCCGAAGGCCGCTTGCGCGCCGGATCGCCGCCGATCTCGGCGCTGCCCGCGACGCGCACGCGGTTGCCCAGGCGCGAGATCGAGACCTTGTAGCGTTCGTCCATCAGGCCGCTGCGCGGCGCATTGAGCGGCTCGCGGATCGGCGCGCTGATCGAGTAGCCGTGCACCGCCGCCAGCGGCACCTTCAGGCCGACCGGACGCAGCAGCGCCGCCGACGCCAGCCCGCCGCAGATCACGACCGAATCGAAGCGGGTGGCCTGCGGCGCCGCGTCGTTGTCGTGCGTCACGCGCAGCAGCGTCGGCTGCGCCGCGTCCAGCGGCGCCACCGTGCAGTTGAATTCGAAGCGCGCACCCAGCGCCTGCGCCTGGTTCTTGAGCAGCAGCGCGAACTGGCGGCAGTTGCCCACCTCGTCCTCCGGCAGGTGCACCGCGCCGAGGAACGGCGTGTCCGGGTTGAGCGCGGGCTCCAGCGCCCGGGCCCGCACCGCGTCGACTTCCTCGAACTTGACGCCGGCGTCGCGCAACACCTGCAGCCCCGGCTGAACCATGCGGCGGTCGCGCTCGGAGCGCAGCAGCACCATGTAGCCGGTGCTGCGGTCGTATTCGAGCTGCAGGTCTTCGGTGAGCTGGTGCAGCCGGTGGCGGGAGTAGAAGGCCAGCCGCTGCAAGCGCGAGCGATTGGCCAGGTAGGTCGTCAGGTCGCAGGCGCTGCGCCAGCGCAGCATCCAGCGCACTTCGTGGGCGGCCAGCGGCCAGCACACCCGCACCGGCGCGTGCCGGCTGAACAAGTAGCGCGCCACCTTCGATGGCATCCCGGGCGCCGCCCACGGGGTGACGTAGCCCGGCGCGACCACGCCGGCATTGGCAAAGCTGGTCTCCAGCGCGGCCGCGCCGTGCCGTTCGAACACCGTCACTTCATGGCCGTCGGCGGCCAGCTCGTATGCGGTGGTCACGCCGATGATCCCGGCGCCCACGATGGCAACTTTCATTCAGCGGCGCCGCTGGAGGACAGCGCGTTCTCGATCTGCAGCGACAGCGCCAGGATGGCGTCATCGCGCAGCGCGCCGTGCCAGACCATCAGCCCCACCGGCAGTTCGTCGGGCGCCTGGCAGGGCAGCGACAGGGCGCAGCCATCGAGCATGTTGACCACGCTGGTGTTGCGCAGGAGCAGGGCGTTGACGCGGAAGAAGGCTTCATCGCGCTCGGCGCCCGGCGCGACGTCCGCAATCGCCGGGGCCACCATCGGCACGGTCGGCGACAGCACCGCGTCATA
The DNA here is from genome assembly GCA_028292105.1 of Ramlibacter sp. Lineage (GTDB taxonomy): Bacteria > Pseudomonadota > Gammaproteobacteria > Burkholderiales > Burkholderiaceae_C > Ramlibacter. The sequence continues at coordinate 1,318 of JAQGMY010000373.1, read as the reverse complement.
GCCTTGCAGGCCTTCCTCGACTTCGGCGATCCAGGCCGCGCGGGCCCGGTGCAGGTCGATGTATTCGTAGGCCTTCATGGCCGCTCCGCGCTCGATGCGAAAGCGCACCCGCGGGTCGTAGCGCTCGCCCTGCGCCGCCAGCAGCTGCCGGTGCGAGGCATAGCTTTCGGCAGCGGCGAATCCGCCGGTGGCCTGCAGCGAACCGAGGTCCTTGATCTGCGCCAGCGGGATCTCGTCGACGCGCGCACCCGCATCCCGCAGCCGCTTCAAGCTGCGTTCGAAGGCGCGGGCGACGGTGGCGTCCGCGCTGTCCAGCATCTGCGTGGTGGCGACCGCCAGCCGATAGCTGGAGAGCGGCCGCTGGTTGGGCACCACCTTGCGGGCCGTCAGGATCTCGTGGGCCAACACGGCGTCGCGCACGCTGCGGGTCATGGCGCAGACCGTGTCCAGCGTAGTGGACAGCGGATAAGCGCCTTCGAGCTGCGTCAGGCGCGCGGTGTTCTTGAAGCCCACGATGCCGCACAGGGCGGCCGGGATGCGGATCGAGCCGCCGGTGTCCGAGCCCAGCGCGATGAAGGCAGAGCCGTTGGCGACCGACACCGCGCCGCCGGAGGTGGAGCCGCCGGGAATGCGGGGCGTTGCCGGGTCGCAGGGATTGGCGGGGGTGCCGTAGTGCGGATTGACGCCGACGCCGGAGAACGCGAACTCGCTCATGTTGGTCCGGCCCAGCACCACGCCGCCGGCCTGGCGCAGGCGCGCCACCGAGGGAGCGTCGGCGGCCGCCGGTGGCGCGTCGGCGAGCGCCACGGACCCCGCCCGGGTGGGCTCCCCGGCGCAGTCGAACAGGTCCTTGACCGACACCGGCAGCCCTGCGAGCGGACTGTCCGGGCTGCTGCTGCGGGCTTCGCCGGCCGCAGCCTCGAGCCGGGTCTGCAGGAAGACGTGGGGCTGCGCGGCGGCGGCGCTGGCGAGGCGCAGTTCGTCAGCGGCCGTGGTGAGGCGCTGGCGCAGGCGGTCGCGGGTGCTGTGGAGGTCGGGAAGGGGCATCGGTGGCTGGCGTGAGAGGGCTGTGGGAGGGGAGGGTGTGCTAGAATCTCGCGGTTCTGCGGATGGCAAAGGCACCATGCCTTCGTCGTTTTCAGCAGGACGAATCGCGAATCCGGCCCCCACGAGGTGTCGCACCGAGCATCAGGTTGCGATTTCGGACGGATTCTAGACCCAACCTTCGGAGCTCCCCATGCCTGTGTCCATGCGCGAAATGCTGGAAGCCGGTGTCCATTTCGGACACCAGACCCGCTTCTGGAACCCCAAGATGGCC
>JAQGMY010000366.1 GCA_028292105.1 Ramlibacter sp. | reverse complement strand
GGGCTGTCGTTGCCCATCGAGCCGATGCCCTCTTCGCCGGCTTGCGCCATCGGCGACATCAGGAACTTGATGTCTTCCTGCGTGTAGCCGAAAGCCTGCTGGCGATCGAGCAGCTCGACTTGCGCCTGCGGCGCATCGCCGCTGGTATCGGACAGGTCGTCGAGCTTGATGCGCAGGTTCTCGATCCACTGCTTGTACGGCTTGGCGTTGGCGAGCGAGGCCTTGAGCTCCTCGTCGTCGATCATGCGGCCCTGTTCCAGGTCGATCAGGAACATGCGGCCCGGCTGCAGGCGCCACTTGCGCACGATCCTGTTTTCCGGCACCGGCAGCACGCCCGATTCGGAGGCCATGATGACCAGGTCGTCGTCCGTCACGCAGTAACGCGAGGGCCGCAGGCCGTTGCGGTCGAGCGTGGCGCCGATCTGGCGGCCGTCGGTGAACACGATGGAAGCGGGGCCGTCCCACGGCTCCAGCATCGAGGCGTGGTATTCGTAGAAAGCCCTGCGGCGTTCGTCCATCAGCGTGTGCTGCTCCCAGGGCTCCGGGATCATCATCATCACCGCTTGCGCCAGCGGATAGCCCGCCATCGTCAGCAGCTCGAGGCAGTTGTCGAAGGTGGCGGTATCGGACTGGTCGGCGAAGCTGATCGGGTACAGCTTCTTCAGGTCGGCGCCCAGCACCGGCGAGGACATCACGCCTTCGCGCGCCTTCATCCAGTTGTAGTTGCCCTTGACCGTGTTGATCTCGCCGTTGTGGGCAACGTAGCGGTAAGGGTGGGCCAGCGGCCACTCGGGGAAGGTGTTGGTGGAGAAACGCTGGTGCACCAGGCCCAGCGCGGACACGCAGCGCGGATCCTGCAGGTCCTTGAAGTACACGCCCACCTGGTCGGCCAGCAGCAGGCCCTTGTAGACGATGGTGCGGCTGGAAACGCTGGGAACGTAGTATTCCTTGCTGTGCTTCAGGCGCAGGCGCTGGATGGCGGCGCTGGCGGTCTTGCGGATCACGTAGAGCTTGCGCTCGAGCGCGTCCTGCACGATGACGTCGCTGCCGCGGCCGATGAAGACCTGCTTCATGATCGGCTCTTTCTTGCGCACGGCGGGCGACATCGGCATTTCCGTGTCGACCGGCACGTCGCGCCAGCCCAGCAGCACCTGGCCTTCGGCGCGGATGGCGCGCTCGAATTCCTGTTCGCAGGCCAGCCGGGAAGCATGCTCCTTGGGCAGGAAGATCATGCCCACCCCGTACTCGCCCGGCGGCGGCAGCTCGATCCCCTGCTTGGCCATGTCCTCGCGGTAGAGGGCGTCGGGCAGCTGGATCAGGATGCCGGCGCCGTCGCCCATCAACTTGTCCGCGCCGACTGCGCCGCGGTGATCCAGGTTCTTCAGGATCTGCAGCGCCTGCGCGACGATGTTGTGGCTTTTCTCGCCCTTGATATGGGCGACGAAGCCGACGCCGCACGAATCATGTTCGTTCGCGCCGGAGTACAGGCCCTGTTCTTGCAAATGGGCAATTTCGGCAGCCGTGGTCATGGCGCGCACCTCGAGTTCGGGGAAAACCCGAGGTTACTGCACCGCACCACCGCTTGCCAAGCAAAATAAATGGGGTCAGATTCCAATTAACCCGTGGCCGCCTGAGTCTAACAACTAATCGGGGACAGGTTCAACCCCTTTGATGCTCCTGGGACGGCCCGCTTGACCCCGGGCGACCCGTCGCTCGGTGCGCTTTTGCAGGTCCGCCACGTAGTCCGCCTCACCCAGTGCCCATCCGCGCAAGGTGAAGTCGGTGAGCAAGCGCTTCTGTTCGTCTCCAATGCCGGAACGGACCAGATCCGCGTACGCCTGGTCCCTGGCAAACGGCGTGTTGCCCAGCTCCCAATAGAGCGGATGCGGCGTCAGCAGTTTGTCGACCTTGCGGCCGATGTAGTGGTGGAAGCTGGACCAAGGGTAGTCAGCCGGATCCCCCACCATTCCTGCCCGCACCGGGTTCAAGTCCATGTAGACCATGCAGGCGACGAGATAGCGCTCCGCCTGGATCAGCGTGGACCGGTAGCGGCCCTCCCACAGGGTGCCCGTCCGGGCTTGGCGCAGGTTGTAGGTACGCACGTAGCGCCGACCCACGGCCTGCATCATCTGCGGGATGCCCTGCGTCGTCTCCGGCGTCGCCAGCAGGTGGAAGTGGTTGCTCATCAGCACGTAGCCATGGATGGCGACATGCTGCTTGCGCGCGTGTTCATCGATCAGCGACAGCAGGAGTTCGTAATCTGCGTTGGTCGTGAAGATCGGCTGGCGGTTGTTGCCGCGCTGGATGATGTGGTGCGGGTAACCGGGGACGGTGAGCCGGGGGAGTCGGGCCATGCCGCATGATAATTGGAATCTGACCCCAATTTGTAATCTTGAATCGGACCAATCTCCCACGGCAGCTCAGCATGACTGCTGACAGCACCTGTGCCGTGGCCCAACGCACAATGCGGCACAAAAGAAATCAAGGACAAGACCATGTCATTCGGCCTCTACATGCTCGGATTCATCATCCTGATCGGCGGCCTCGCCTGGGGTGCCATCGTGGCCGGCGCGCCCCAGATCTACGTGATCATCGGCGCCGTGATACTGCTCGGCATCGGCATCCTCTCGGCCGTCAAGCGGACCCGGGCAAAGGATCCGGCCGCTCCGCCGTCCCACTGAGTGCCAGGCCGGGGAACCGGCGCTCTTCCATCGACTCCAGCCCGAATTGCGCGAGCAAGGCCCGCAAGCGCTCTGCGGCGCTGCGCCGGCGCTGCCCGGTCCAGCGCGCCAGGATCAGCTCGTTCTTCATGCTGTGCTCCCAGCCGACCAGCTCGGTCACGGTCACCTGGTAGCCCATCGCTTCAAGATAGAGGCAGCGCAACACGTTCGTCACCTGGCTGCCGATCTCACGGGTATGCAAAGGGTGCCGCCACAGCTCGGCCAGCGGCGTGCGTGACAAGGCGAGAGCCTTCTGTTCGCGCAACGCACTGGCGAACTCCGCCTGGCAGCAAGGCACCAGCACCATGAACTGCGCGTGCTTGCGCAAGCCGAAGGCAATGGCGTCGTCGGTGGCCGTGTCGCAGGCATGCAGCGCCGTCACGACGTCGATCTTCGGCGGCAACTGCGCCGCGTCCGCAGCTTCCGCGGCGCTGATGTGCAGGAAGGCCATGCGCTCGAAGCCGAGCCCCTGCGCCAGCTCGCGCGACTTCTGCACCAGGTCCGCACGCGTCTCGATCCCGTAGATGTGTCCCCGCCCACGCGGCCGGAAGAACAGGTCGTACAGGATGAAGCCCAGGTAGGACTTGCCGGCGCCGTGGTCGGCCAGCGTCGGGTGCTCGCCCTCGGCCGGCAACTCCAGCAGCAGCTTTTCGATGAAGCCGTACAAGTGATAGACCTGCTTGAGCTTGCGGCGCGAATCCTGGTTGATGCGGCCTTCGCGCGTCAGGATGTGCAGCTCCTGCAGCAACTGCAGCGACTGCCCGGGCCGCAGGTCCAGTTCGTCGTACAGGCTCCTGGGCGCGGGCTTCTTCATGCGCTCGCCCCCACGCCGAGCGCCTGCCAGCCTTGCGCACCCAGGCGCCGCAGCGTTTCCATGTTCGCTTCGTAGATCGCCGCAGCATCCGGAAAGGCAGCCACGGCGCGGTCCATGCTCGCTTCGCGCAGCAAGTGCAGCGTCGGATACGGCGACCGGTTGGTGGCGTTCGTGATGTCGTCCTCGTCGGTGCCGGCGAACACGAAGCGGGGATGGAACGTCGCCACCTGCACCACGCCTTCGAGCCTGCGCTTGCGCACCACGCGCTCAGCCCGGCCGGCCAGATCGTTGAAGTCCAGGAAGTCCTCCATGCCGCGCGGGATCACCAGCAAGGTCGTGTCACGCTCGCTGGCCTCGCACTGCAGCAGCGCGTCCAGCTCGAGCGTGAAGTCGGCCAGGATCCCGGCAGCGTCCGCGCAGGCGGTTGCCGCGAAATGGACCTGTCCCTTCGCCAGCACCGCCTTGGCGAACGGGCACAGGTTCAGCCCGATCACGGCGCGTTCCAGCCAGCGCCGCGTGTCTTGCACGGCCACTTCGGGTGCTGCCATGGGATCAGAGGAAGACGCTGGGCTGCGCCATCACGCGCTTGGCCAGTTCGTCCAGCAGCTCATGGCCGATGCGCGACACCTGAAAGGTCGTCTGCACCACCTCGAAGCCGTGGGTGTTGGCGAGGCGGAAGTGGATCAGGCCCTGTTCGTGGTCCGCGGTCGCCGTGACCGAGCCGCGGGTCTGGGTGCGGTACTTGTAGTGCACTTCCTTGAGCACGTTCTTGTCGGGGATCCGGACCTCCTCGCGGTCGTACTGCACCAGCCCCATGCCCAGCCGCTCCTCCACTCGCTTCATGTCGGTGGGGAAGTTCACGACGACGACGCCCATCACGGGCTCGCCACCCTTGGGCGCGACGCTCCAGCCGAGGGCCACATAGTCGTACACCTCGTGGTCGCGCAGGCGTTTGCGACGGGCGTCGGCGGTGAATCCGACCAGCCGCATGGCAGGCCACGGCGTCTTGCCGTCGACGGTGAAGTTCGGGCCGGGAGGCTGGATCACCGTGAGCTGCTGCGCCAGCTCCTCGAAGTAGTACGCGATCAGGCGACAGGCTTTTTCCGTCGCCTCGACGCGCTCCTCCAGGTGCTGCTCCTGCACCGTGCGCAGGCTTTGCAGCGCGCGCGCCTGCGACTTCAGGTGGTTGAGGAAACTCATGATGCCCGTGCGATTCTACGGGCGGCCCGGCCTTGCCGTGGGCCCGCCGGCCTGGTTCCGCGCCAGGAACCGGGCCATCGCGCCGGTGATCCCCATGCCCGCGAGGGCGAAGGCGCCCGTGATCCACCACGTCAGGTGCCATCCGCCGACACGCGCCGCGGCCCACGCGGCGACCGGCGGTCCGGCAAACTGGCCGAAGGCCGACCACTGCTGCATCCAGCCGACGGTCGTCGACACCGCACCCGGCTCGGGCGCCACCCGCACCGACAGGGCGAACAAGGTGCCGGGCACCAATCCGCCGACGGTCGAGAACAGCAGCACGCCAAGGTAGCGCAGCACCGGCCCCTGGGGACCGGGCGCGAAGGCCAGCGCGGCGCCCAACGCCATGGCCAGGTAGCCGCCCAGCATCAGCATGGGGGCGGTGGCGCCGCGTTGCAGCAAGCGGCCGGCGGCGATGTTGCCCACCAGGTTGACGCCGGCGGCGGCGGCCGTGGCCAGCGCGGCATAGGCCGTGGGCAAGCCGGCTTGCGCGTAGATGGTCGGCAGGAAGCCGATGACGGTGAGCCATTGCGCCGAATAGCAGGCGAACGCCAGCGATGCCAGCCACGGCCCGGGGGAGCGCAGCGTCCGGCCGATCACGGCGCGCCGGCTCCCGGAGACTTGCACGCGGTCAGCGTCGACCGGCAGGGCCAGCCAGAGCAGCACGGCCATGACCGACGAGACCGAGGCCAGCAACCACCACCAGCCCGGCCACCCCGTCAGGGCGATGCAGGCGGGACCGAACAGCAAGGCGGCCGCCGTGCCGAACGGCATGTAGGCGCCCCACATGCCGAGCATCGCGTTCAGCCGCGCCGGCTCCACCAGCCGGCGGATCAGGCCGGGGGCCGGAAGGGAAGCCAGCAGGAAGCCGACGCCCTCCGCCGCGCGCAACGCCAGCAAGGCTTCCGCGCTATGGACCGCACCGCCGGCAAAGCTGGCGGCGGAAAGGATCACCAGCCCGAGCACCATCGTCCGGCGCGGCCCGATCCCGTCGGCGGCCGCGCCCAGCGCCAGTCCCAGGGTCATCCCCGCCAGTTGCACCAGCGACAGCAGGAATCCGGCCTGCACCAGCGTCACGTGCAGGGTCTCGCGCAGCACCGGGAGGGCGGGCGGCAGCTTGCCGATGTGCAGCGCGGCGCTGATCCCGGCCAGCACCACCACGGTGGCGGGGTGCACCCGCCTCATGGAGCGCCGGCCAGCAGCTTGCGCCCGGTGAGCCGCTCGTGTTCGCGCAGCGCGTAGCGATCGGTCATGCCGGCGATGTAATCGGCCACCGCGCGCGCCGTGTCGTTGCGGGCGGCGAAGCCGGCCTGCATCTCACCCGGGTCGGCGCGATAGCGGACGAAAAGGTCCCGCACCACTTCCTGCGCCTGGCCGGTCGTGTCCATCACGCGCGGGTGCCGGTACAGGTTGCGAAACAGGAAGCCCTTGAGTTCGGCTGCTTCCTGCCGGGCGCCGTCGCTGAAGGCCACCAGCGGCGGCAGCCGGCGGGCGGCATCGGAGCTCGGGACCGCCGCCGCGTCCAGTGCCGCCTGCGTTCGCGCGATGACGTCGTACACCAGCGCGCTGAGCATCCGCCGGATCGCTTCGTACAGCAGCCTGCGCCCCTGCAGGTGGGGGTGATCCGCCAGCGCCTGGCGGCAATGGCGGCCGAACAGTTCCACCTGTGCCACCTGCTCGATCGTGATCAGCCCCGAGCGCACACCGTCGTCGATGTCGTGCGCGTTGTAGGCGATCTCGTCGGCCAGGTTGCACAACTGCGCCTCCAGGCTCGGTTGCGTGCGCTCCAGGAAGCGCCGCCCGACGCCGCCCGGCTCCTGCTGTTCCAGCCGCTGCGCGTTGGTCCGCGAACAGTGCTTCAGGATCCCTTCACGGGTCTCGAAGCACAGGTTCAGGCCGTCGAACTCGGGGTACCGTTCCTCGAGCTTGTCGACCACACGCAGGCTTTGCAGGTTGTGCTCGAAGCCACCCTCGCCGGCCATGCATTCGTTCAGCGCGTCCTGGCCGGCTTGGCCGAACGGCGTGTGCCCGAGGTCGTGCGCCAGCGCCACGGCTTCCACCAGGTCTTCGTTCAGCCGCAGCGGCCGCGCCATGGAGCGCGCCAGCTGCGCCACTTCGAGCGAGTGCGTCAGCCGGGTGCGGAACAGGTCGCCTTCGTGGTTCAGGAAAACCTGCGTCTTGTAGACCAGCCGGCGGAAGGCCGTCGAGTGGACGATGCGGTCCCGATCGCGCTGGAAGTCGGTGCGGGTCGGGGGAGCAGGTTCCGGGTGGCGCCGACCGGGCGTGCGCGCCGGGTCGCAAGCGTAGGCGGCGAGACTCATCGGGGCGGCGGATCAGCGGGTGCAGTCCGCGAGCACCCCGCGGACCACGTCGTCGGCTGCGCTGCGCAATCCTGCCTGCCCTGGGCTTTCGATCACGATGAAGCGGATCTGTCCGCCCTCGGCCTTCTTGTCGACGCGCATCAGTTCGAGATAACGATCGGCTCCGAGTGCCGGGCCGACGGTCGGCAAGCCGGCCCGCTCGATCAGCCTGGTCACGCGGTCTGCGAAAGCCGCATCGACCAGTCGGAGCCGCCGCGACAGCTGCAGCGCCATGACCATGCCGCAGCCCACCGCTTCCCCGTGCAACCACTCGCCGTAACCCAGCCCGGACTCGATCGCGTGACCGAAGGTGTGGCCGAAATTCAGGATCGCGCGCAGGCCGGCTTCGCGCTCGTCCTGCCCCACGACCTCGGCCTTGATCTCGCAGCTGCGGCGCACGGCGTGCGCCAGCGCATCGGGCTCGCGGCGCAGCAGGCGCTCGATGTTCGCCTCGATCCACGCCAGGAAGTCCATATCGTAGATCGGGCCGTACTTGATCACTTCGGCCAGGCCGGCGCTGAGTTCGCGCGCCGGCAAGGTGGCCAGCGTGTCGAGGTCGCAGACCACCCGCTCCGGCTGGTAGAACGCGCCGATCATGTTCTTGCCCAGCGGATGGTTGATGGCGGTCTTGCCGCCCACCGAGGAGTCCACCTGCGCCAGCAAGGTGGTGGGCACCTGGACGAAGGGCACACCCCGCATGTAGCTGGCGGCGGCGAAACCGGTCATGTCCCCGACCACGCCTCCGCCCAGCGCGAACAGCACGGTCTTGCGGTCGCAGCCGTGGCGCAGCAGCGCGTCGAAGATCAGGTTCAGCGTGGGCCAGTCCTTGTGCGCCTCGCCGTCGGGCAGCACCACCTCGAAGACAGCCTTGTAGTGGGGCAACAGGCTTGCGCGCAGTCGTGCCGCGTACAGCGGCCCGACCGTGGTGTTGGTAACGATCAGCGCGGACGCGGCCGCAGGCAAGCCCTGCCACGTGTCTGCCGCCGCCAGCAGGCCGGTGCCGATGCGGATGTCGTAGCTGCGGTCGCCCAGCGCGATGCGCACCTGGTCGGAGGGGACGGAAAGCGGGGCTGGCATGCCCCGAGTTTAAGGCGGCGGTGGTGGCAGCACGCCGGCCAGCTCGAGCTGCATCACGATCATGTTGACCAGCGTCGGCACGGAAGGCCGTCCGGTTTCGATCTGGAAATGGGCCGCCTCACGGTACAGGGGGTCACGCTCGGCATACATGGTGCGCAGCCGGTCCAGGGGATCCGCGACTTGCAGCAGCGGCCGGTGGCGGTCGTGCCGCAGCCGCCGGAACAGTTCGTCGGGCGAGGAGCGCAGGTAGATCACCTGGCCCGCGTCACGCAGCCGCAGCCGGTTGGCGGGCCGCAGCACGGCGCCGCCGCCGGTCGCCACCACGGCCTGTGGGCCCTGCGCCAGTTCGGCGATGACTTGCTCCTCCACGTCGCGGAAGGCGGCTTCGCCTTCCTGCGCGAAGTACTCGCGGATGCTGCAGCCCAGGCGCTGCTCGATCACCTGGTCGGAATCAAAAAAAGGCAGCAAAAGCCGCCTTGAGAGTTGCCGCCCGACAGTGGACTTTCCACTGCCGGGCATGCCGATGAGAGAGAGCAAGGAACTCAGCTCGGATACTTGATGACCATGGGCACGGTGCTGATGATGTTGCCCGGCGACGTGAACTGCAGCTCAAAGCTGGTGTCCTGCTGGACGGTACCGCCCGGAACGCAAAGCGGGGCCGCGGCGGTGGCATCGATCGTCAGGCGGAACGTCGTCGGCTGTCCACTCAGCGAATCGGCCACCGGGCTTCCACTTTCGACCGCCACTTTCACACTCTTGCCAGCGGCCAGCGCGGTAATGGTCCCTCCGGCTGCCTGGGGGTGATTGTTCGCGTCAGCTGCGTAGAGGGTGAACGTGTCCTTGCAGCTGCCAGCCGGCAAGGTCAGCGTCGTGGCAACAGTGCCCGGCAGTGCAGAGAGGGCACGTGAGCCCGCCGACTTGGCCATGTTGATCTGGACCGAATCGGACAGCGGCGCCGAGTTGCCCGGTAGTTGCAGCGTACCGGTGACGGTGGCCAAACCGGCGCCGCGCGGTTCCTGGACGCGGAAGTCCACCGAGCAGGCGCCGTTGAGAGACGAGCACGATCCGGCGCTGGAGGATCCCACCGCGCCGAAGTCGGTGGTGAAGCTGGCCACCGTGCCGTCCGGCACCAGGTTGCCGTTGATGTCACGCATGAATGCCGAGATCTTCGTCGTCGAGCCAGTGACACCGCCGTCGATGTTGTACTTCTCGGCGACCACTTCGAAGCCACCCGCGATCGTCAGGCCGTTGCTGACCGACAACGAGCTGGAGGGCACCGTCGCCGCGCTATTGGCGGCTGCTGTGGCAGTCACCACCACGGATGTCGCTTGCGTGCCGGCGGTCACCGTGGTCACCACGACACCTTCGGCGTCGCTGACGGCCTGCGTGATGTTGAGGGTGACGCTGGGCTGGTTGATCGTGAAGTTCACGACCGCGCCCTGGATAGGCGTGTTGCTGGAATTCACGACCTTGAAGCGCAGCGTTGCCGACTCGGACCGCCCCTGGCCGCCCGCACCCTTCAGCACGATCGAGCTCGGGCTGGCGTCCAGGAACAGCATGGAGCGCGGAACTTCCGCGGCCGTCGTCGCGGCGGTGATCTGCAAGGCCTTCTTGGCACTCAGGCTCGTCGTTCCGACCAGTACCTGGGCAACCACGGACACGGCGCCGGTCTGGCTGGAATTCGCGGCCTTGATGTCGACGCTGGCCGTTCCGGTCGCGTCGGTGAGCGCCGTGCCGGAGGCCGGAGCGATCGTCAGCAAGTTGGCGTCGGCCTGGGAAAAGACGACGATGACGCCGCCAAGAGGCGCGCCCGTCGGCCCGATCACCTTGGCCACGGCCTTGGCTTGCTCGGTGCCTCCGATCGACGAGGTGTCGGCACTGGCTGCATTCTTGACCTGCAGCGAGATGGAGCCAGCGGAGGTGGCCTGGGTGTCACCGGTGGTGGAAGTCGTATCCACACCGGTGGCGCCTGCCGCCGTTGTGCTGGTGAGCGGGGTGGACGGCGTCGCCCCCGGGCTACCGCCACCGCCGCCGCACGCTGCCAGCGCGACGGCCAGCACCAGCACTGTCAGTGCCTTGAAATTTCGTTTCATTCGGGCTTCTCCTCGGTACTACTTGATTAACGGCCGGACGACTGGCGTTCCGCCACCATCTTCGGCGTGATGAACACAAGCATTTCCTGCTTGTTGCTGTTGCGCGTCTTGGTCTTGAACAGGTTGCCGGCGATCGGGATGTCGCCCAGGAACGGAACGCGTGAT
>JAQGMY010000365.1 GCA_028292105.1 Ramlibacter sp. | reverse complement strand
TCATGGCCCCACCTTCTGGAACATGTCAACTCCTCGCGGGTGAGCCGTCGAGGGCCATCCCTTACTTGTTTCTATTCGTTTCAAACGATTGTGGTGCTTTCGACCTCAGGGGTCCAGTGCCGGCGCGGCGCGGCAACGTGATCTCGCCCATAGGCTTCGGGATAAGCGTCAGGATTTCACGAACCGGGGCTGGGCGGCGAAGTGCCGCATCCCCGAAATGAGACGGTCCCGCCGGAGCAATCCCCGTGGCGTTGCCGCTTCGCTCCTACGCCGAGCCGGCAGCGGGCTTCCTAGATTGGGAGGACTCCCAACAACATTCGAAACCAGCACGCACATGCCGCACCCCAAGAACCGCTTGAAGCTCACCGGCGACACCCACCCTCCCGAGCTGGAGTACGACCTCGCGCCTGACTCCGACGACACGGACGCCGACACTACAGTTGCCAGCGCCGTCGCCCGACGCTCCCGGCTCGATGACGCGGCGCTGCGCATGGAAGACAGCCAGCCGGCGGCCGAAGCTTTCTGGCTCGACGAACCCGCGCTGGCGACAGGCGCGAGGCACTTCGCCCGCACCCGGCCGCTGGCTAGCGCCGGCATCGCGCTGGTCGTCGGTTACACGCTACTGAAGGTGCTCAGGCGCTGACGCGCGCTGCTACATTTGGAGCCTCGACAGGAGGACCTCATGCCCAAAGGCGAACAGCGCAGCAACAAGTTGGCGAAGAAACCCAAGAAGGACAATTCGCCGCCCAAGGAATCGACATCGGATCGCCCGATGCCGCCGACCACCGCAGTGGTCAATCCCAAGGGCAAACTGAAGAAGCCCTGAGCTTCTTCCGCGCGGGGCCGCTCAGGCGGCCTTGCGCTGCGCCGGCACGCCGGCGCGGTCCAGCGCCTCGGCGAGCTGCTGCACGGTGCGATCGACGTTGTGCCACTTGTCGAGGCCGAAGAGGCCGACGCGGAAGGTCTTGAAGTCCGCGCCTTCGTCGCATTGCAATGGCACGCCGGCGGCGGTCTGCAGGCCCTCGTTCAGGAATTTCTTGCCGGACTGGATGTCGGGATCGGTGGTGTAGCTCACCACCACGCCGGGCGCCTTGAAGCCTTCGGCGGCGACGCTGCCGAAGCCGCGGCCCTCGAACAGCGCGCGCACCTTGCCGCCCAGTTCCTCCTGCTCCGCCTTCACCTTGGCAAAACCGTAATTGCGCGTCTCCACCATCGTGCTGCGCAGGCGCGTGAGGGCGTCCGTCGGCATGGTGGCGTGGTACATGTGGTTGCCTGCTTCGTAGGTCTCCATGATCTGGAGCCACTTCTTCAGGTCCATCGAGAAGCTGGTGCTGGTGGTGCCATCGATGGCAGCGCGGGCACGCTCGCTCAGCATCACCATGGCGCAGCAGGGCGAGCTGCTCCAGCCTTTTTGCGGCGCCGAGATCAGCACGTCGACCCCGCAGGCCACCATGTCGACCCACATGGCGCCGGAGGCGATGCAATCCAGCACGAACAGGCCGCCCTCGGCATGCACCGCATCCGACACGGCCCGCATGTAGTCGTCGGGCAGCATCATCCCGGACGCGGTTTCCACGTGCGGCGCGAACACGGCGGCGGGCTTCTTCTCGCGGATGGCGGCGACCACTTCGGCGACCGGAGCCGGAGCCCAGGGGGAGGTCGGGCCATTGCCGGTCTTGCGCGCCTTCAGCACCGTGGAGGAAGCCGGGATGCTCCCCATGTCGAAGATCTGCGTCCAGCGGTAGCTGAACCAGCCATTGCGCAGCACCATGACGTTCTGGCCGGACGCGAACTGGCGCGCCACGGATTCCATGCCGAAGGTGCCGCTACCCGGCACCAGGATGGCGGAGCGGGCGTGGTAGACCTCCTTCAGGATCGAGGAGATCTCCGTCATCACGCCCTGGAAGTTGCGCGACATGTGGTTCAGCGCGCGGTCCGTGTAGACGACGGAAAATTCGAGCAGGCCGTCGGGGTCGACGTTGGGCAGCAGTCCGGGCATGGCGGGTCCGTCTCTCTCAAAACGCAAGGGCGCCAGCTTAGCACCGCCACCCGGACCACAGGCCGCGCGGGTTGACCGAACCCGCGCCGGGCGGATCAGCAGCGCAGCTCGCGAAATTTCTTGCGGCTCTGCACCAGCGGCATCTCGTCGTCGAGCGCGACGGCGGACCCCTTGGCCTTCAGCTGCGCCTGTTGCTCGACCAGCAGCACGTCCAGCGACTGGCACTCCTGCCGGTCCTGCGGCGGCAGCCTGGCCCGCTTCGCGGCGATCGCCCGGCCCTGCGGCACCTGGGCCGACCGGTCGGTGTGCTGCACCGGGCGAACGTTGAGCGGCTTGCCGCCCGGGCACCGCACCTGGCTGTAGGTGGTGCCCGTCCTGTTGACGCACTTGTAGGCCGGCGGATCGTCCTCCGCCCCAGCCTGCGCAGCCGCGAACAGCACCCCGCACAGCACGATCAGCCAGCCGGACCCCGCCGGCATTTTCTGCGACATCGCTTTTCCTCCCGACCCCCATGCTAGGAGGGAGCCGGGCTTGCTGACCACTACAAGACGTATCCGCGATGCGGGCACCCCACACTGCGCCCAATGGCTTTCGCTTTGCGGTTCCTGACAGGGGATGTACGGTTTGTTACGTTCGTGCGATGCTCTGCCATACTAGGCGGAATCCCTAAGGCAAGATGAGTTCCCTGTCTCGCATCACCTGTCACGCAGTGCACACCATGCCGTCGCACTTGCGCGAAGCCTTGGCGCGCGAGCTTTACGCCGTCCATGAGCAGATCTTCGACGGCCTGGATTTCGAGGAATTCCGCGAATACGTGGTGGAGCGCCCGGCGTGGCGGACCTGGATCTACGTCAAGCACAATCCGTACGGCTATCTCGTGGGCTACACCGCCATGCATGCTTTCCAGGTACCGGTGCAGGGGCGGCCCTCCACGGTGATCCGGATGGAAGCCGGCACCCTGCCCGAGCACCGCGGCCGCGACCTGACCATGGTCTACGGCGTGCTGCGGCTGCTGCGCATCTGGCTGAACCAGCCCTGGCGGCGCACCTGCCTGTTCGCCGCGCTGACGCATCCGAGCAGCTACACCTTCCTGGCGCACTACGCGCCCGTCATCTGGCCGAACCGCACCCACCCCGCGATCCCGGACGACATCCTGCAGAAGATGGACGAGCTGGCGGGCAACTTCCAGCTGCAGCGGGTCGACCCGGAAAACCCGCTGGTGCGGCAGGTCGACTGGATGACCGTCGAGACCGACGAAGAAACCCTGCGCTGGCGCCGCAGCCGCCGGCCGGACACGCGCTTCTACATGGAAGCCAATCCCGGCTACGTGCACGGGCACGGTCTGTTGACGTACATCCCCGTCGACGGGCTGATCCTGCTGCGGTCGTTGACGCGCTTCCTGGTCGGCCGCGCCGGCCGGATCATGCGCATGGTGCTGGGCACCGACCCGGCGCCGACCACCGGCGTCGCCAGCGAATTCGGCGCCCTCACGCCGATGACCAAGCCGGCCGCCAGCGGCCCGCCGGCGCAACGCCGGCCCGGCGTGCCCGCCAGCGCCCCGGCCAGCCGCTGGTAAGCCGCGCCGCCTTCAGGCCGGCGCCAGCGCGAAGAAGAAGGTCGCGCCGCGTCCAGGCACCGCCCGGGCCCAGACCCGTCCCCCCTGCCGCGTGACCGCGCGCGCCACCGTCGCCAGTCCGATGCCGGTGCCGGGGAATTCCTCCGCACCGTGCAGGCGCTGGAAGGTGCCGAACAGGCGGTCGGCGTAGGCCATGTCGAAGCCGCAGCCGTTGTCCCGCACGAAGTACTCGCCCCGCGCCGGCGAGCTGCCGACCAGGATCTCCGCGTTGGCGGTGCCGGAGGTGAACTTCCAGGCGTTGCCGACCAGGTTCTCCAGCACCGACCGCATCAGACGCACGTCCCCCATCACCGCGAGGCCAGGCTCCACGTGCCAGCCCACGCGCCGCTGCGGGTGCTCGCCCTGCAGGCGCTGCAGGATCTCGGTGGCCATTTCGCTGACGTTCACCACCGCCCGCACGATGTTCACCTCCGACACGTGCGCCAGCGCCAGCAGGCCTTCGATCAGTTGGGACATCGTGTCCGCGTTGGCCTGGATCCGGGCCAGGTAGTGCCGGGCCTTGCCGGCAGGGAGCAGTTCGAGTTCCTCCTGCAGCAAGCGCGCATACGAGCCCACGCGCTGCAGCGGCGATTGCAGGTCGTGCGAGACCGAGTACGAGAAGGACTCCAGCTGCTTGTTGGCCAGCCGCAGCGCCGCCTCGTTGTTGGTCATCTCCGTGATGTCCGTGTCGACCCCCACCCAGAACAGGACGGCACCGGCGTCGTCGCGCACCGGCACTGCGCGGTACGAAGTGGTGTGGTAGCTGCCATCGCGCACCCGGATGCGGCGCGTGCCGGCGTAAGCCTGCCCCGTTTGGGCCGAGTGCCACCAGTTGCTGCGCACCGACGGCAGGTCGTCGGGATGGATCAACTCCATCCATTCGCTGCCTTGCCAGCGCGGCGGCGTGCCCCCGGTGAGCTCGTACCAGGCCTGGCTCAGGAAGGTCACGCTGCCGCGGCCGTCGACGGTCCAGAAGGGCAACGGCGCCTGCTCCGCCAGCGTGCGGAACAGCGCGTCCTGGCGCGCGAGCCGGCTGCTGCGCTCGGCGATCCGCTCCTCCAGGCTGGCGTTCAGCCGGCGGATCTCCTCCATCATCAGCACCCGCAGCGTGATGTCCTGCTGGGCGCCCTGGATCGCCACCACCTTGCCGGCCTCGTCGCGGATCGGCTCGCCGAGCGAACGGATCCAGACGTGCCGCCCCGGCGTGGTGATGAACTCCACCTCCATATCGAACGGCAGTCCGTTGTCGACACATTCGGCCAACACGCGCAGCCCGGCGGCCAGCGAGCCAGGAGCCAGCATCGCGAACACTTCCTGCAGCGTCGGCTCGGCGTCCGGCGGCATGTCCAGGATGGTGGCCGCTTCCTCGGAGAGCGCCACCCGCTGCGACTCGAGGTCGGCTCGCCAGCTGCCGACGCGCGTCAGCCGGCTGGCGATGCGCAACTCCTCGGCCTGCGAGCGCAGCCGCTCCTGGGCCTTCTTCATCCCGTCGATGTCGGTCGCGGTGCCGAACAAGGTCAGGGGGCCGTCTGCCTCGGCGCGCATGGGCACCGCCCGCAGCAACTGCCATCGATAGCCGCCGTCCCGATAGCGCAGCCGGTGCTCGATCTGCAGTTCCTGGACGGTGCTGATCGCGCGGGCCAGGCCCGCCACCATCCGGCCGACGTCTTCGGGGTGCACCACCTGCTGCCAGCCGGAGCCGAGCGCATGCTCGGTGGACGTGCCGGTGACTTCGAGCCAGCGCTGGCTGACGAACTCCACCTGCCCCTTGGCGTCAGCGGTGAAGACGATCTGCGGCATGGCCTGCGCCAGCTGCTGGAAGCGGGCCTCGGTCGCCAGCCGCTGGCGCGCCTGCCGCCGCAACTGCAGCGTGAGCACCAGTGCCACCAGCACCGCCGCTGCCCACACCGCCGCGGTCAGGGCCGCGAACCGGCGCCACGGCTGCAGCATCTCGTCGTAGCCGGAGCCAACCGCCACCAGCAGGTCCGGATAGGTCGGCAGCTCGCGGTAGGCGATCACCCGCCGCACGCCATCGAGCGAGCTCTCCCGCACGAAGGTGCCCTGCGGCGCCCGCGGCAGGTACTCCCGGAACAGGGGCAGCCGGGAGAAATCCTTGCCCATGGCCTTTTCGTCGGCGGGGCTGCGCACCAGCATCTGGCCGGTGCGGTGGTACAGGGAGATCGCCCCGGTCTCGCCCATGTCCAGGGCGCGCCAGAGCTGCTCGAAGTAGCGTGGGTCGACGGTGGCGACGATCACTTCGCGCACCTGCCCGCCGTCCCGGACGGCGCGCGCGACGGTCATCTGCCAGCCGGCCGTGCCGCGCTCCACCGGCCCGATGTAGAAGCCGGTGGCGATGGAGCGCTGGTAGGCCTGGAACCAGGAGCGGTCCGCCACCGACGCGCCGACGGGGCCGGGCTCGGTCGCCAATTCGATGCGCCCTTGCGCATCCGCGACCGCCAGCGTCCGTACGAACGGCAAGTCCTTGAGGTGTTCCAGCAACAGTGCGCGTCCCGCTTCAGGCGTTCCGCGGCCCGAAACGCGCAGCAGGTCCAGCCGGGCCAGGGCGAGTTGCAGTCCCTCGTCGGCCGATTGCAGGGTCCGCGAGGTCTGCTCCGCGATCACATGCGACAGCGAGTCGGTGAGCTCTTCCCCAGCGCGCAAGGTGGTTTCGCGCAGGTACAGCACCGCGAACGCCAGCAGCGCCCCGGTGAGCAATGCCGTGGCCAGCACCGCCCACGCGTCCCTCATTCGACTCCTCATGCATGCATTGTCGGCAGGAATCGCTGTCCCGCAACCGGTCGGGACCTCGGCTGACAGCCTGATCACGGCCGCGGCAAGCAGACTCGTTCCAGCCCATGCCACAGGAGAATCCATGACGCAGCACGCCATCATCCGGGGAGAAGTGTCCTTTCGCGTAGGGGACGGCGTCCTCGAACCCATCCCTGACGGGCCGGCCGACATCGAGCTGACGGACGACAGCGCCACGCTGGCCTGGGGCGACAGCGAAGGCAACACCGGATCTGCCGCGATCACGCGCGACGAATACGAGCGCTACCTGGCCGAAGGCAAGATCCGGCTGGTCGATCGCCACTGAGCCACATGGTTTCCCGCGTTGCCGTGGAAACGATCCTGCTGGCGCTGGCCTGGGCGGCGGCGCTGGCGCTGCGGCCGTGGCGGCTGCTGCAGGCCCCGGGGGGCATCCCTCCGCTGGCGACGCCGCTGCTCGCCGCGCTGACCATCCTGCCGTGGCTGTGGGCGTGGCCCGGCCTGGCGGCGCTGCCGATTCCGCTGCACTGGTCCGGCGCGCCGCTGGTGGTGCTGCTGGTCGGCTGGCCGCTGGCCATCCCCGTGCTCACGCTGGCCGGCCTGAGCACCATGGTCTCCACCGGCGCCTCGTTCGAACAAGCGCTGTCGCTCACGATCTGGTCCGGCGTGCTGCCGGCAACCCTGGTGCTGGCGCTCGGGCAGCTGGTCCGCAAGGGATTCGGGCCGCATCCGGTTGCCTACATGCTGGGGCGGGCCTTCTTCGTCCCGATGCTGGCGCTGGCGGGCAGCGGCTTGCTGGCGGCGGCACTGCAACCGGACCCCGGCGGCACGCGCGCCGAGCTGCATCGCATCGCGCTGGGGCTGCTGGCGATGGGCGAAGCCTCCTGGGGCTGCGCCATCGTCAGCCTGCTGGTAGCCTACCGGCCGCAGTGGCTGGCCACCTGGTCCGATGCCATCTACCTGGGCCGGCCGGTGCGCGCGCGTGCCGTGCGCACTCGCCGGTGAGCATTCACCAAAACCTGGACGACGCGGCCCGCCGGGCCCGTGCTATGTTGCAACCATGTTTTCTCCGTCACGCTCCCTTCTTTCGCGCGCCGCCCTCCTCCTGCTGCTAGCCGGCGCGGCGTTGGGCGCGCAGGCCGCGGACCTTTCGCCGGCCGATGCCGATGCCCAGGCCGTCGCAGCCCGCGGCACCCCCGCCCGTGTCGGCGGGCTCTGGTGCGGCATCGGCCTGCTGGGCGAATTCAGCCTCGAGATCGCCCAGCGGTACCACGACTTCGAAGCCAAGCTGGTGCGCAAGGGGCGCGTGCGCGAGATCACCGGGCACATCGAAGGCGCCAAGCTGCGCACCGACCCGCAGCGCAACGAGACGCTCGAACTCGAAGCCCTGGGCGACCGCCTGCGGATCACCGGCGGCACGGGTCCTCTGGCCCTGGCCCGCGGCCAGTCCTTCGCACGCGCCACCGGCAACAGCTGCGCTCCTTGAGCACGCTGCCCTGGCTGTGGGTGCCCATCACGCTCTGGGCGGCCCTGGCGCAAACGGCACGCAACGCCGCGCAGCGTTCGCTCGTGGCGCAAGCGGGCACCCTGGGTGCCACCCTGGTGCGTTTTCTCTACGGCATTCCATTCGCCGCCTGCTGGGTGCTGCTGCTGCAGTCGCTGCCGGCCACGGCCGTTGCCTGGCCGCGATTCCACCTGGCCTATTTCGGCTGGCTGATGGTGGGTGCGCTGGGCCAGCTGGCGGCCACGGCCTTGCTGCTCGCCGCCATGAAGCAGCGCAATTTCGTGATCGGTGTCGCCTATTCCAAGACCGACGCGCTGCAGGTCGCCGTGTTCGGCGCACTGTTCCTGCGGGAATTGCCGGGCGGATGGACGCTGCTGGCGATCGCGCTTGCGACCTCGGGCGTGATCCTGCTGGCGCTACCGCAAAAGAAGGCGGTCGACGGTGCGGCGTGGACCGGGCGCGCGGCCTGGTTCGGGCTCGCCTCAGGCGCGGGATTCGCGCTCTCGGCGGTCGGCTACCGGGGCGCGTCGCTGCAGATGCCGGAGCTCTCCGCCTGGCAGGCGGGCGCCTGGGGCGTGTTGCTGGCCCAGGCCATCCAGACCGTGCTGCTGGGAGGCTGGCTGCTGTGGCGCTCGCCCGATGCACTGCGCGCCATCGTCACTGCCTGGCGCGTGTCCACGATCGCCGGCGCAATGGGGGCGCTGGCCTCGATCGGCTGGTTCACCGCATTCGCGCTCACGACGGCCGCGAACGTCCGCACGCTGGGCATGGTGGAAGTGGTGTTCAGCTACCTGGTGTCGCGGCGCTTCCTGCGCGAGAAGCTGGCGCCGGTGGAGCAAGGCGGGCTGGTGCTGGTGCTGCTGGGCTTGCTGGCGCTCGGCCTGCAGCTCTGAGCCCGGTCCGCGCGGGCGTCCTACACCCGGGGCTGGCCTGCTGCGCGAAATTGAAGGCCTGCCCCAGCACGGAGACTTCATGGCAAGAGATGATTCGAACCCCCTCGGCGACGCGGCAGCGCGGCAGAAGCCGTTCACCTTCTATGCGGCCAGGGGTCGCATCTACGCGCGCAACGTCGACCAGAAATTGATCGACCTCGGCGCGATTTCCTCCGAGCCAGGTGGCGTGGCTTACCTGCTCGATGGCAACCAGATGGCCGGCCGCGGCTTGCGCGACGAGGAGACGGCGCTGCGCGACATGGCCTCGAAGATCCGCTTCCTGTGGCTGGACGGCCAGTTCACCGCGGTCGCCGATGCCAGCGACGACCCCGGCCTGAACCTGGAGGGCGCGACGCGGATCGACGTCACGCTCGACGAGCTGCCGCCGGGCGAGCGGCTGTTCGACGCGACGGTTTGACGCTGGGCGCCGCCGCCGCTGCTTCGAACCCCAGCATCTCCATCGCCGCTTGCAGCCGCTGCGGCGTCTGCCAGTAAGCCGCCCACGGATCCGCCGCGAGCGTGGCGAGGTGCTCCGGGCCGGTGACGATGTTCCAGTGGTCGCCGCCGGTGAGGGATGGCAGCGCGTCCCAGCTCACGGGCATGGACACGCCAAGGCCGGGGCGTGCCCGCGCCGAGAAGGCTTCGGCGGTGGACTGCACCCAACCGTTGCGCAGGTAGTCGACGAAGATGCGCCCGATGCGATTGCGCGGCCCCAGCTTGGCGACGAAGCGTTGCGGGATCGTGCGCGCCATGTGCTGCACCACCGCTTCGGAAAAGTCCTTCACCGTCTCGTAGCCATGCTCCGGCGCGAGCGGCACGAACAGGTGCAGGCCCTTGCCGCCCGTGGTCTTGAGCCAGGCCTGGAGCCCGAGCTCCTGCAGCAAGGCGCGCATCAGCAGCGCCCCTTCCTGCAGCTGCGGCCAGCTGACGCCTTCGCCGGGGTCCAGGTCGAAGATCATGCGGTCCGGTTGCGTGATGGCGCGCGCGGTCGAACTCCAGGTGTGCAGCTCCACCATCCCCAGCTGCGCCGCCGCCACCAGGTCTTCCGGCGTGTCGAAGGCGATCGCGGGATCGTGCCCAGGCCAGAGCGCCGGGTCGGTGCCGCGCAGGCCGCGCAGCCCTTGCGGATGCTGCTGGAACACCATGGGCTCGGTGATACCCAGTGGCGCGCGGCGGATGTACGCGGGGCGCCCGCGCAAGTGCGGCAAGGCCCACGGCGCCACCTCGGCGTAATAGCGCACCAGGTCGAGTTTGGTGAAGCCGGTGCTGGGGTCGATCACCCGGCTGCCGTGGGTCACCTTCACGAGTTCATGCTGGGGTTGCGCGGTTTGCGGCCTGGCGGGCACCGGGGCGGACACCGCGCGTTCGCGCTCCACCGCCGCTGCCGGCTTGTCCTCGCGCAAGCCCTTGAAGGAAGCGTGGCGAAGGCTCCCGCCTTCGGGCCACTCGCTGTAGGTCACTTCGCAGACCAGCTCCGGTCGCACCCAGGTGGCATGCCGGTCGTGCCCCGTGGACCCCGCGAACGGCCGCTGCTTTTGCGCCATGCCATCGAGCCGCTGGCGCAGCGACGCCGACACTTCGCCGGTGTAGCCGGTGCCTACCTTGCCCGCGTACTGCAGCTTGCCTTCCTTGTCCGTGATGCCCACCAACAGCGCTCCGATGCCGTTCGGGCGCGAGTCGTCGGGCCAGGTGAAGCCGCCGATCACGAACTCCTGCCGCCTGGTGCATTTGAGCTTGATCCAGTCGTCGGAGCGGCGCTGCACGTAGATGGAGCCGCGGCGCTTGCCGATCACGCCTTCCAGCCCGAGCTTGCACGCCGAACCGAGGATCGCGGTGGCCTCGCCGCCGATCTCCTGGCTGAAGCGCAGCACCGCCGTCTCCTTCAACACCGACTGCAACAAGGCTCGCCGTTCTTCGACCGGCACCCGCCGCAGGTCGTGCCCGTGGCAGAAAGGCACATCGAACAGGTAGAACACGATGGCATCGTTGTTGCCGCCTTCGATCGCGTTCTGCAGCCCGCTGAAGCTGGGCCTGCCGCTTTCGTCGAGCAGCACGATCTCGCCGTCGTACCAGCCGGGCGGCAGCTTCGCCGCCAGCAGCTCCTGCCGCAGCGCGGCGAAGCGGTGCGTCCAGTCATTGCCCCGCCGCGTGAAGATGCGCACGTCCTTCGGCCCGCCGATGCGCGCCAGCATGCGGTAGCCATCGAACTTGATCTCGTACAGCCAGTCGCCGGCCAATGGCTTGTCCACCAGCGTCGCGAGCTCCGGCGCAAGGCTCTCGGGCAGGTCGGCCGGCACGGCGGCCGCGGGCAGGACAGGTCGGCGCGCGATGGCGAAGCTCCCGGGTTGAGCCGCCATGCTCGCCCGCCCGGCGCGCCGGCCGTGTAGGACGGCGTCAACCCCACGCCAGCGCCGTGAAGCCATCGCAGGGGAAAATGGCGGATGACCGACAAGAAACCGGCGGACGCCTCGTTCGCCTCCCTGCCCCTGGGCGACTCGACGCTGCAGAACCTCGAGCGGCTGGGTTACACCACCATGACGCCGATCCAGGCCGCCAGCCTGCCGCTGGCACTGGCCGGCAAGGACCTCATCGCGCAAGCCAAGACCGGCAGCGGCAAGACCGCCGCCTTCGGGCTCTCGCTGCTGGCGCGGCTCGACACCCGCCGCTTCGACGTGCAGGCGCTGGTGCTCACGCCCACGCGCGAGCTGGCCGACCAGGTGACCGCGGAGATCCGCAAGCTCGCCCGCTCCGAGGACAACATCAAGGTGGTCACGCTCGCCGGCGGCGTGCCGCTGCGCGGCCAGCTGGCGTCGCTGGAGAAAGGCGCGCACGTGGTGGTCGGCACGCCGGGTCGCGTGCTCGATCACCTCGGTCGCGGCAGCCTGCCCCTTGCGACATTGAACACGCTGGTGCTCGACGAAGCCGATCGCATGCTGGACATGGGCTTTTTCGACGACATGGTGGCCGTGGCCAGGCACTGCCCGCCCGCGCGCCAGACGCTGCTGTTCTCCGCGACCTATCCGGAAGGCATCGCCAAGCTCGCCGCGCAATTCATGCGCTCGCCGGCGATGGTGAAGGTGGACGCGCAGCACCAGAGCAATGCCATCGAGCAGCGCTGGTACGAAGTGGCGGCCAGCGACCGGTTGCCCGCCGTGGTGCGGCTGTTGCAGCACTTCCGGCCGGCCAGCACCATCGCGTTCTGCAACACCCGGGCGCGCTGCGCCGCGCTGGCCGAGTTGCTGCAGGCGCAAGGCATCAGTGCACTCGCGCTGCACGGCGACCTGGAGCAGCGCGACCGCGACCAGGTGCTGGTGCGCTTTGCCAACCGCAGCTGCTCCGTGCTGGTGGCCACCGACGTGGCGGCGCGCGGCCTCGACATTGCCGGCGTCGAGGCGGTGCTCAGCGTCGACGTGCCGCAGGACGCCGAAGTGCACGTCCACCGCATCGGCCGCACCGGGCGCGCCGGCGAATCCGGCCTGGCACTGACGCTCGCCAGCCTCGACGAGATGGGCGCGGTAGGCCGCATCGAACTGTTGCAGGGCCACGAAAGCAAATGGTTCCCGCTGGCGGAAATCATGGCGGCCGGCGACGCCCCCCTGCAGCCCGCCATGGCAACGATCCACATCCACGGCGGCCGCAAGGAGAAGATCCGTCCGGGCGACGTGCTGGGCGCGCTGACCGCCGACCTCGGCTACAGCCGCGAGCAGATCGGCAAGATCGACATCAATGAATTCGCCACCTACGTGGCGGTGGAACGCAGCGTTGCCAAGGATGCCGCCGAGCGGTTGAACGGCGGCCGCATCAAAGGCAAGCCGGTCAAGGCGCGCCTGCTGCGCGACTAGGCCCCGTTGCGGTGCGCGCCGCCGGCGGCCGCATGAAAATGCGTGGCCTTCCCGGCGGGTCCTACACGCGATCAGCATGGACACGCACGGGCCCTGGCGCCACAACGCAGGACCATGGGCAGGCGCCCACCTGGCCGCCCGACAGTGGTGGGCAAGGAGCGAGTGCGAATCATGACCTTCGGCACACTGCTGTACCGGTACTTCTTCTTCGGCTGGCTGTTCAAGGACGTCAATGCCGGCAACGTCCTGGAACGGGCTGCCGCGTGGCGGCACAACCGCGACCAGGCGCGCTGGTTGCCGACGTACATGCGCCGGTGGATGTGGTGCGGTGCGATCTTCTACGGACTCGGCTCGGTGGCCGAATGGCTGCTCAACGCACCCGGCGTTTCCGTGCTGTTCTACGTGCCGGGCGCCCTCAGCGTGCCGGTCAACGCCGTCATCGGCGCCGCCTGGATCGGGCTGAAGGTGCTGCCGGCCCAGTTCTGATCAACGCAGCGCGGACTCGCTCTGCACACCGATGCCCGCCATCGTGCGGCGGGTGCTTTCCACCAGGTGGTCGAGGAAGGCGCGGGTGCGTGCCGGCATGAACTTGCGGCTGGGAAGCGCCGCCACCAGGGAAATCCGGTTGGTGATCCACGGCGACAGGACGCGCCGCAGTTCCCCCCTTTTCAACAATGGTGCGATCAGGTCCGCCGGCTGGCTGCTGATGCCGGCACCATCGACGGTCGCACGCAGCAGCGAGTCGGTGTGGTTGGCGCTGACCGCGGCCGGCACGTCGATCGCGATCGTGCGGTCGTGGTCCGTCGGGTCGATCAGGGTCATGGCGCGCAAGCGCATGCCGGTGGTGCGCAGGCGCAGGCAGCGATGCTGGCGCAGGTCTTCGGGCACGAGCGGCTC
>JAQGMY010000342.1 GCA_028292105.1 Ramlibacter sp. | reverse complement strand
TGGGCGCCGGAGGTGTTCAACTGCAACGCTCCCGACACCGGCAACATGGAACTGCTGCACCTGTTCGCGACCCCGGAACAGCGCGAGCGCTGGCTGGGTCCGCTCCTGCACGGCCGCATCCGGTCCTGCTTCGCGATGACCGAGCCGGACGTCGCTTCTTCCGACGCCACCAACATCCAGACCAGCATCCGGCGCGACGGCGACCAGTACGTGATCAACGGCCGCAAGTGGTTCACCACGGGCGCCTTGCACCCGAACTGCCGCTTCGCGATCGTGATGGGCGTGACCAGGGAATCGACCGATGCATCACGCCACGGCCGGCACTCGATGGTCATCGTGCCGATGGACACCCCCGGCGTGCGGATCGTGCGCAACGTGCCGGTGATGCACCACCATGCGCCGGAAGGCCACTGCGAGCTGACCTACACCGAAGTGCGGGTGCCGGTTACCAATCTGCTCGGCACCGAGAACGAAGGCTTCGCGCTGGCGCAGGCCCGGCTCGGCCCGGGCCGCGTGCACCACTGCATGCGCACCATCGGGCAGTGCGAGCTCGCCATGGAGCTGATGTGCGAGCGCGCTGTCTCGCGTCGCGCCTTCGGCAAGAACCTCGCCGACTTCTCCAACGTGCAGGACTGGATCGCGCACTCCCGCGTGGAGATCGACCAGGCACGCTTGCTGGTGCTGCAGGCGGCGTGGAAGATGGACAGCTTCGGCAACAAGGCCGCGCACATCGACGTCTCCGCCATCAAGCTCGTCGCCGCCCAGCTGCAGACGCGCGTGGTGGACCGCGCGATGCAGGTGTTCGGTGCGATGGGGCTCACGCCAGACACCCCACTGTCCTATCTCTGGTCCTGGGGCCGGGCGATGCGTTTCCTGGACGGCCCGGACGAGGTGCACTTGCGCACGGTGGCGCGCGCCGAGCTGGCCCGCGCGCGGGAGACCCTCGGCTCCACCGCCGCCTATTACCGCAGGCCTGCCGAGGCCGCGTAGCCAGCCGCAGTGCCGCAAGCCGGTCACGATCCCGGTTCAGCGCGTCAGCTCGGCGCCAGACCGTCGCCGACGGTATTCCCCGGGTTGCACGCCGTTCCAGCGCTTGAAGGCGCGATGGAATGCGCTGGCATCCCGGAAGCCGATCCGGGCGGCGATCTCGTCGACGCTCAGGCTGCTGTTGCACAGGTAGTCGATGGCCACGTCGCTGCGCAAGTGGTCCTTCACTGCCTGGTAGCTGGTGCCCTCGCGTTCCAGGCGCCGGCGCAGGGTTGTAGCCGTCGTCCCCAGTTCGGAGGCAAGGTTTTCGAAGACGGGCCAGCTTTCGGCTTCGCCCACGCTGTCGCGCAAGCGGCGGCGCAGTTGCGCGCCCCAGCTTTCCTCATTGCGGTATTTCAGGAAGACCGACTGCGGCGCGGTGCGCAGGAACTGCCGCAGTGTTGCCCCGTTCTGCACCACCGGCGCCGACAGGGCGCCTGCTTCGAAGCGCATGGTGGTCTGGGGCGCCTCGAAGGCGAGATCATCGCAGTACATGAGCGAATATTCGCGGGCGTAAGGTGGCCGCGCATGGGTGAAGGACACGTGTGTCAGCGCCACGCGGCGCCCCACCAACCAGCACATCAACCCGTGCAACAAGACCAGCAGCGTCTCGTCGGCGAACCGGCGGCCCGCTTCATCGTCGATCTGGTTCGTGACGCGGACCACCGCGTCGTTGCCCTCCAGGTGCAACTCTGCCCGGACCTGGTCGAGGAAGAGGCCAAATCCGCGCAGCATCCGCTTGAGGGCGCGGTCCAGGTCGGCACAGGAAATCACCGCCTGGCAGATCAGGGCGAAGCTGCCCACCTTCATGGACCTGCGGTCCAGGCCGAAGAATTCGTCGTCGAGTTCCCTTGCCACTGCGAGCCACAAGTCCGAGTACGCAATTGCGGGAACCCGCGCGTTCGGCTGCTCCAACAGGTGCGGGGGTATCCCGGACACGGCGAGCGCTCGCGCCGTTTCTGCGGGGCCCAGGCGCGCGACGGCAGCAGCCACGAAATACATGGAGACGGTGTGCTTCTCGATGGAATCGGTCATGGTCCTGGTGCCTGGCAGCGCGGATTATCGAGCTTGGGTGGCAAAAACTGCCACCAGCGTGCAGCGAGCGGCCATGGTGCAGGTGCGATGGCGCGCCTAAAGTGGCGCGCCTGGAGATTCACAGCATGACCGACCTTTGCGCCGAATACCGCGCGCTCGCGAACTATCGCCCGACCCACAAGGTGCGCTTCGTCACCGCCGCGTCCTTGTTCGACGGCCACGACGCCGCCATCAACATCATGCGGCGGATCCTGCAATCCATGGGCACCGAGGTGATCCACCTGGGGCACAACCGCAGCGTGGACGAAGTGGTCACCGCCGCCCTGCAGGAGGACGTGCAAGGCATTGCGATCAGCTCCTACCAGGGCGGCCACGTCGAATACTTCAAGTACATGGTCGACCTCCTGAAGCAGCGCGGCGGCGCGCACATCCAGGTATTCGGCGGCGGCGGCGGCGTGATCGTACCGGCGGAAATACAGGAACTGCAGGACTACGGTGTCGCGCGCATCTACAGTCCCGAGGACGGCCAGCGCATGGGCCTCGCCGGGATGATCGGCGAGATGGTGATGCGATGCGACCACGACGTGGCGCAGCACGCCCCGCGCGCGCTCGATCGCATCCAGGGCGGTGCCGAGCAGCACTGGCGGGCACTGGCGCAGCTGATCACCGCGATCGAGAACGGCTCCGCGGCCCCTGATTTGCTGAATGCTGTCCGGACGGAAGCGCGGAAGTGCCGCATTCCCGTGCTGGGCATCACCGGCACCGGCGGCGCGGGAAAGTCGTCGCTGACCGATGAATTGATCCGCCGTCTGCGCCTGGACCAGGACGACAGCCTGCGCGTGGCGGTGGTCTCGATCGATCCGTCCCGGCGCAAGAGCGGCGGCGCCTTGCTCGGCGACCGCATCCGCATGAATGCGATCGGGCCCTGGCAGCAGGGCCCCCGCGTCTACATGCGATCGCTGGCGACGCGCGAATTCGGCAGCGAGATCTCCGCGGCGCTGCCCGACGTGATTGCGGCCTGCAAGGCAGCCGGCTTCGACCTGGTGGTGGTGGAGACCTCCGGCATCGGCCAGGGGGACGCCGCCATCGTGCCGCACGTGGACGTTCCCATGTACGTGATGACGCCGGAATTCGGGGCCGCGAGCCAGCTGGAGAAGATCGACATGCTCGACTTCGCCGAGTTCGTGGCCATCAACAAGTTCGACCGCAAAGGCGCCGCTGACGCCTTGCGTGACGTGGCCAGGCAGGTGCAACGGAACAAGGAAGCCTGGGGCAAGCGGCCGGAGGAAATGCCGGTGTTCGGCACGATGGCGGCCCGCTTCAACGACGACGGCGTGACCGCGCTGTACCAGGCGCTGAAGCACCGGCTCGCGGAGCTTGGCCTCCAAGTCGCCGCGGGCAAGCTGCCGAAGGTGGAGGTGCGCCACAGCAGCAACCAGACCCCGGTCGTGCCCGCCGCGCGATCGCGCTACCTGGCGGAAATCACGGACACGGTGCGTGCGTACAAGCAGCGCGCACGGGCGCAGGCGGCGCTCGCGCGCGAGCTGCAGCAACTGCGCTCTTCGCAGCGCATGCTGAAGGCGGAGGTGCAGGATGCCGGCCGTTCCGCCGCGCAGGTGATCGAGGGCCTGGCGGCGGCGCGTGAGGAGCGAATGGACTCCGACGCCCGCAAGTTGCTGTCGCAGTGGCCTGACCTGCAGAAGGCCTACGCCGGCGACGAGTACGTGGTGAAGATCCGGGACAAGGAGATCCGCACCAGGCTCACGACCAAGTCCCTCTCGGGCACCACGGTGCGCAAGGTCAGCCTGCCTTCATACGCCGACCACGGCGAGATCCTGAAGTGGCTGATGCTGGAGAACGTGCCCGGCAGCTTCCCCTACACGGCCGGCACCTTCGCCTTCAAGCGCGAGAACGAGGACCCCACGCGCATGTTCGCCGGCGAGGGCGACGCGTTCCGCACCAACCGCCGCTTCAAGCTGCTGTCCGAGGGCCTGCCCGCGAAGCGGCTGTCCACCGCGTTCGACTCGGTCACGCTGTACGGGCACGACCCGGCGGAACGGCCGGACATCTACGGCAAGGTGGGCAACTCCGGCGTGTCCATCGCGACGCTGGACGACATGAAGGTGCTGTACTCCGGCTTCGACCTGTGCGACCCGGCCACTTCGGTGTCGATGACGATCAACGGGCCGGCGCCGACGATCCTGGCGATGTTCATGAACACCGCGATCGACCAGAACCTGGAAA
>JAQGMY010000329.1 GCA_028292105.1 Ramlibacter sp. | reverse complement strand
GGGTCGCCGGCGCGAAGGGCGAGCTCGCCGAGTTCGTCCACGAAGGCACCTGGCTGTACGACGGCACCAACCTCAAGCGCAAGTACACCTCCATGAACGGCAAGCCGCCGTCGCGCCTGAACGTGCCTTTCGCCACCTTCGAGATCGCGTTCGCTTCGCGCAATGAATTCGACGGCGTGGACCACATCCATGGGCACCGCATCCATTACCGGCGGATGGGGACGGACGCGGCGCTGCAGTGAATGCCGCACGCCGGCCGGGCGACGCCCGAGGCGACGATGTCACGGGCCAGGGAAGCGTGACATTGTTCCGTGAATGACTGCTCGGATCGCCGCTGCTGCGGTTGATACGTATGGACACATCTGTGAAGCTGCGCGGGTGCTGCCCCATGGCAGCAGGAAAGAACAATGAAGAACCTTCGCATCCGCGCCCAGCTCGCCCTTGGATTCGGGATCATGGTGCTGCTGGTCCTGGCCAGCAGCCTGTTGATCTGGTACGAGACCGTCCAGTCCGAGCATCGCTCGCAAGTCGCGCGCAACAGCACGGTGGGAGCGGTCGCGCTGGCCGACGCGCAGAGTGCCCTCTGGCAGCTGCGCTACGGCTTCCCGCAGTTCATGGTCGGCGACGAGGCCGGCCGCAAGAAGATCGTCGACGAAGAGCATACGCACTACGAAACGATCAGCAAGGCGCTGGCTGCCTATGAGAGCAGCAACCCGAGCGCCGCCGAACTCATGCAGCTGCGCGAGTTGAAGCAGGTCTATGCGAAGTACATCGCTGCGCGCCCGAAGTGGTTCGAACTGTATGGCGCCGGCAAGCTCGACGAGGCAAAGGAATGGCGCGCAGCCACCACGACGCCCTTCGGCGCGGCGACCGTGAAGGGGTTCAGCGACACCATCGAGCTGCAGCAAAAGGTGAGCCTCGCCAACCACCAGGCGGCCGTGGCGCACCTGGAGGACACGCGTCGCGTGATGCTGGTGGTCGGGGTGCTTGCCGTGCTCATCGGCGTGGCGTTCGCCTGGCTGATCACACGATCCATCACCCGGCCCATGCAGGAGGCCGTGCTGGTGACCCAGCGCGTCGCCGAAGGTGACCTCGGGGTGGAGATTTACGCCCAGGGCCGGAGCGAAACCGCCGACCTGCTGCGAGGCCTGCAGGCGATGACGGCCAACCTGCGGGCGCTGGTGGGGCAAGTGGCGGAAGGTTCGCGCACGGTGTCCGACACCAGTCAACAGATCGCCCAGGGCAACCAGGACCTTTCCCAGCGCACCGAGATGCAGGCCAGCACTCTCGAGGAAACCGCGAGCTCGATGGAGGAGCTCACGTCGACGGTGGGGCAGAACGCCGAGAACGCGAGGCAGGCCAGCGAGCTCGCGGTGGGCGCCGCCGAAGTCGCGCGCAAAGGCGGCGTGGTGGTGGGCCAGCTGGTGAGCACCATGACCGGCATCTCGGAGTCTTCGCGCAAGATCTCCGACATCATCGGCGTGATCGATGGCATCGCTTTCCAGACCAACATCCTGGCGCTGAATGCGGCCGTGGAAGCGGCACGCGCCGGCGAGCAGGGCCGCGGGTTCGCGGTCGTGGCCGCCGAAGTGCGCAACCTGGCGCAACGCAGCGCGGCGGCCGCCAAGGAGATCAAGGGCCTCATCGTGGACTCGGTGGAGAAGGTCGAGACCGGCACCAGGCTGGTCGACGATGCGGGGCGCACCATGAGCGAGATCGTCGTCTCGGTCAAGCGGGTCAGCGACCTGATCGCCGAGATCGCCCAGGCCAGCCAGGAACAGAGCTCCGGCATCGGCCAGGTCAATTCGGCCGTGACCCAGATGGAGCAGGTGGTGCAGCAGAACGCCAGCCTGGTGGAGGAGGCGTCGGCTGCCACGGAGTCGATGAAGAAGCAGGCGAGCGCCTTGCTGCAGATGGTGTCCCGCTTCCGGCTGGGGAGCACCGCGGTCGGCGCGGCGACCGGCCCGCATGAGCCGACGCCCCGGGCCGCGCCGGTGTTCAACGCGCCGGCTCCGATCCGGTTGAAACCGGCGGCCCCCAAGCTCGCCGCCGCTGCCGGCTGGAACGCCGCCGTGCAGGCGAGCGGCCCCGCCAATGGCGAGTGGCGCCAGTTCTAGCAGGCGGCGCTACAGGCGCGGCCTGCCTTGCTGGCCGGTTTGCAGGCGATGCCGATGAACACGCTGCTGCTGGTGTCCTTCACTGCACCAGGGCCGCGGACTTCACCTGCGCCCACGCGGCAGACCCCGCTGCCAGCCCCAGCGCATCCACCGCCCGGGCCGTGACCCGCGCCAGCAGCAGCGAGTTGCCGCATGCCAGTTGCACGAGGGCTTGCGATGGATGGCCCCCGGGGGCGATCGCCCGCACGGTGCACGGCAGCACGTTCTGGATGCTGCTGCGCTCCGGCGGCACCAGGGCCACGCTGACGTCGCGGGCCAACACGCGCACGCGGACCTGGTGGCCGGCCGCAAGGCCGGGGTCCGGGATCCAGAGCGCGCCGCCGTCGAAGCGCACCTGCACCAGCTGCCAGTGCGCGTCCCGCTCGGCGATGGTCGCGTGCAGCAGCACGCCGGCTTCCTCGCCGGGCAGGGCGGGCAGGTCCACGCGCGCCAGCGTTTGCGCCAGCGGGCCGGAGGCCCGCACCTGGCCTTCATGCAGCAGCACCAGGTGGTCGGCCAGCCGGGCCACCTCGTCGCCGGAATGCGTGACGTACAGCATCGGGATGCGCAGTTCATCGCGCAACCGCTCCAGCCACGGCAGGATCTCGCGGCGCCGCGCCAGGTCGAGCGCCGCCAGCGGCTCGTCGAGCAGCAGGATGCGCGGCTGCGTCGCCAGCGCACGGGCGATCGCCACCCGCTGGCGTTCGCCGCCCGACAGCTGGTGCGGTTTGCGATCGAGCAGCGCCTCGATCCCGAGCAGCTTCAGCAAGCCGGCGAGCGGCGCAGCCGCTGCGGCACGCCGCCGGCCGAACTCCAGGTTGCCGCGCACGTCGAGGTGATCGAAGAGGCTGGCTTCCTGGAACACATAGCCCAGCGGCCGCCGGTGGGTGGGCACGCGCACGCCCAGCGCCGTGTCTTCCCATGTCTGGTCGCCGATGACGATGCGCGCCTGCGCAGCCTGTTCCAGTCCGGCGACGCAACGCAGCAAGGTGGTCTTGCCGGACCCGGAAGGCCCGAAGATCGCGGTGATGCCGCTGGCAGGCAGTTGCAGGTCGGTGTCCAGCACGAAGTCGCCGCGCGCGACGCGGATCCGCAAGACCAGGTCGTTCATCCGAACACCCGCGTGCTGCGGCGATTCAGCAGCGCCAGCCCGAGCAGCACGGCGAACGAGAACAGCAGCATGGCCGCCGACAAGGCGTGCGCCTGCGGGTACTGCATGGCCTCGACGTGGCCATAGATCTGGGTCGAGACCACGCGGGTCTGCTCCGGGATGTTGCCGCCGATCATGAGCACCACCCCGAACTCACCAACGGTGTGGGCGAAGCTGAGCACGGCCGCCTGCACGATGCCGCCGCGCGCCAGCGGCAGCACCACGTGGAAGAAGGTGTCCAGCGGGCCGGCGCGCAAGGTGGCGGCCGCCTCCAGGGGCCGGCGGCCGACCGCCTCGAAGGCGTGTTGCAGCGGCTGCACCGCGAACGGCAGCGAATAGACCATCGAGCCAAGCAGCAAGCCCCCGAAGGTGAAGGGCAGCAGCCCCAGGCCCAGTGACTGCGTCAGCTGGCCGCCCCAGCCTTGCGGACCGAAGGACACCAGCAGGTAGAAACCCAGCACGGTCGGCGGCAGCACCAGCGGCAGGGCGACGACCGCCGAGATCGGTCCGCGCCAGCGGGAACGCGTCTGCGACAACCACCAGGCCAGCGGCGCGGCCAGCAGCAGCAGCAGCAAGGTCGTGGCGCCGGCCAGCTTCAGCGTCAGCCAGATCGCCTGCAGGTCCTCAGGGGCGAACGGCATCCTTCAGGACTCGTAGCCGTAGCCACGCAGGATCGCGCGGGCCGCATCGCTCTTGAGGTAGGCGAGCAGCGCCGCGGCGGCCGGGTTGCGCCGGCCCGGGTTCAGCAACACGGCGTCCTGCTGCAAGGGAGCGTGCAGGTGCGCCGGAACGATCCAGGCGGAGCC
>JAQGMY010000327.1 GCA_028292105.1 Ramlibacter sp. | reverse complement strand
ATGGCCGTCGCCGGCGCGGTCGGTTTCGTCGCCAGCCTGACCGTGCTGCGCGGCAGCGACCTCACGCGGCTGATGGTGACGCTGGGCCTGGCGCTGATCCTGCTGGAACTGGCGAACAAGCTCGACTGGCTCACCGGCGGCACCGATGGCATCCAGGGGCTGGTGTTCTCGCCGGTACTGGGCCTCTTCGACTTCGAACTGTCGGGGCGGGTCGCCTCGCTGTTTTCACTGGCGGTGCTGTTGATCCTGTTCCTGTTCGCCCGGCGGATCGTCAATTCGCCCTTCGGCGCGACGCTCAAGGCGATCCGTGACAACCGGCTGCGCGCCATGGCCGTCGGCATCCCGGTGCACGCACGGCTGATCGCGATCTACACCGTGGCGGCGGCGATGGCCGGCGCCGCCGGTGCGCTGTTCACCGAAACCTCGGGCTTCGCCTCGCTGGACGTCTTCGAGTTCCATCGCTCGGCCGACGTCATGCTGATGCTGGTCATCGGCGGCGTCGGCTGGCTGTACGGCGGCGTCATCGGTGCCGTGATCTTCAAGATGCTGCAAGACGTGATCTCGCAGGTGACGCCCCAGTACTGGACCTTCTGGATCGGCCTGTTCCTGGTGGTGCTGGTGCTGGTCGGCCGCGAGCGGCTGTTCAAGCCGTGGAACTGGTTCCGGAGGAAGGGCGCATGAGCGATATCGTCCTTTCCTGCGAAGGCCTGGTGAAGCGCTTCGGCGGCATCACGGCGACCAACAACGTCACACTGAACCTGCGGCGCGGCGCCCGCCACGCCCTGATCGGGCCCAACGGCGCCGGCAAGACCACGCTGATCAACCTGCTGACCGGCGTGCTCGACGCCACCGAAGGGCGCATCACCCTCGAAGGCAAGGACATCAGCAAGCTCGCGCCGCACGAAAGGGTGCGCCTCGGCATGGTTCGCACCTTCCAGATCAACCAGCTGTTCGCGTCGATGACGCCACTGGAAACACTGGCGCTGGTGGTCTCCCAGCACCGGGGGCTCGGCACCAAGTGGTGGCCCTCGCTCGGCAAGGACGCCGCGGTGGCGGCGCGCGCGGAGGAACTGCTGGCGCAATTCCACCTGTCCGAGGTGGCCGACCAACGGACCGAACACCTGGCCTACGGCAAGCGCCGGCTGCTGGAGATCGCGATCGCGCTGGCCTGCGAGCCGCGCGTGCTGCTGCTCGACGAACCGGTCGCCGGTGTCCCCGCGGGTGAGCGCGAGGAACTGCTGCAAACGGTGGCGGCGCTGCCGGCGGATGTGTCCGTGCTGCTGATCGAACACGACATGGACCTGGTCTTCAGCTTCGCCGACCGCATGACCGTGCTGGTGAACGGCACCGTGCTGACGGAAGGCACGCCCGACGAGATCGCGAACAATCCGGAAGTGAAGGCGGTGTACCTGGGGCATGGGGAGGAGGCGGGCGCCGCCCCGCCGCCGGAGGGCCACCAAGCAGCCTCGGGGGGTAGTGCCGCGGGCTTGCCCGCAAGCTCGGGGGCCAATCTGCATGGCTGATCTCCTGAAGGTCGAGAATCTCAGTGCCGGTTACGGCGAAGCTGTCGTCCTCAATGGCGTCGGCTTCGAACTCCACGAAGGCGAGACCCTCGCCCTGCTGGGCCGCAACGGAACCGGCAAGACCACGCTGATCAACACCCTGGCCGGTGCGACGCGCCAGCACGCCGGCAGCATCACGCTGGCGGGCGTGCCGCTGCACAAGCTGGCGTCCCACCAGCGCGCGGCCGCCGGCATCGGCTGGGTGCCGCAGGAGCGCAACATCTTCAAGTCGTTGACGGTGCACGAGAACCTCACGGCGGTGGCACGTCCCGGGCGCTGGTCGCCGGAGCGCGTGTACGAGATGTTTCCGCGCCTGGCGGAGCGCAAGACCAACCTGGGCACCCAGCTGTCGGGCGGCGAGCAGCAGATGCTCGCCGTCGGCCGCGCGCTGGTGCTGAACCCGCGGCTGCTGCTGCTCGATGAGCCGCTCGAAGGGCTGGCCCCGATCATCGTCACCGAGCTGTTGAAGGCGATTTCCCGCATCACCCGCGAAGAAGGGCTGTCGGCCATCATCGTCGAGCAGCATCCCCAGGCCATCCTCGCCATCTCGGATCGGGCCATCGTGCTGGACCATGGCAACGTCGTGCATGCGGACACCGCTGCGGCGCTGCGGACCGACCCGTCTTTACTCGACCGACTCCTGGGTGTGGCACGATGAGCATCATGAAAATCTCTCGCAGAAAAACCCTCGCGGCGATGGCCGCGGCCATGGCAACTCCGTGGGTTGCGGCCCAGGCGAAATGGCCTGCCAGGCCGATCCGCATCGTGGTGCCCTTCGGTGCCGGCGGTGTCGCCGACCTGACCGCGCGTGCCGTGGGCCAGAAGCTGTCCGAACAGATCGGCCAGAGCGTGATCATCGAGAACAAGCCGGGTGCCGGCGGCGTCAGCGCGGGCGACGTCGTGCGCAACGCCGACGCGGACGGCACCACGCTGCTTCTCATGAGCAACGGCACGGCCGTCAGCGCGGGCATGTTCAGCAAGCTGCCGTTCGACGCGCAGAAGGACTTCGCGCCGATCTCGCTGCTGGGCACCTTCGACATCGCGGTGGTGGTGGCGGAGAACTCGCGCTTCAAGAACCTGGGCGAACTGCTGGCGGAAGCGAAGGCCAAGCCGGGCAAATTGAACATCGCCACCATCGCGGTGGGCAGCACCCAGAACCTGGCGGCGGAACTGTTCAAGACCACCGCCGGTGTCGACTTCCAGGTGGTGCCTTTCAACGGCACGCCGGCGGTGATCACCGCGATGCGCGGCGGCCAGGTGGACGCCGCGGTGGAGATCGTCGCCGGCATGAAGGGCCAGCTCACCTCCAAGGCGGTCCGCGCGCTGGCCACCTTCGGCGAGAAGCGCTCCGACGACCTGCCGGGCGTGCCGACCGCGTCCGAAACCGGTGGCTCCCTCAAGGGGCTGCACATCGCCTCCTGGAACGCGCTGGCGGCACCGGCCAAGACACCGAAGGAAATCGTCGATCGCCTGAATGCCGAACTGAAGAAGGCGCTGGCGAGCCCCGACCTGAAGAAGAAGCTCGACGAGCTGAGTGTGGAGCCCAAGTCCAGTTCCCCCGAGCAGCTGGCGAGCCTCCTGGCCAGCGAGATCAAGCGCTGGAGCGGCGTGATCGAACACGCCAAGATCCCCAAGCAGTAAGGAAGATCTTCGCGGCGGGCCTGATGCCCCGGGTTGCCGAAGCGGCAGCCTGGGACCTCAGGTTGCGCAAGCAGCGAACGCCGAATCCGAAACGGCACACGTCCCCGACGCGGCACTCACGGCGCCTCCATCCCCTTGGCCCGCAAGATCGCCGCGGTAGCGGGAGAGCGCAGCGCCTCCAGCAACTGCTTCGCTGCTGCCGGCTGCGCCGCCTGCGCCGACAAGGCACCCGCATACACCGTGTAGTTCTGGATCTCCGCCGGCAGCGGCCCGACCAGCACCGCGCCCGGCACCGCCAGGATCTCGCTGATCTGGTGGATGGCGATCTCCGCGCTGCCGTCCACCACCTTCTGCGCGACCAGTCCGCCCGCCACCAGCACCGCCTTGGCGCGCACCTGCGGTGCGATGCCCCAGCGCTCGAACAGGCGGTCCAGGTAGATGCCGCTCGAGCCGCCGGCAGCCGGATCGATGTAGGCGACCGAGCGTGACCGCAGCAGCAAGGCACGGAAGGCCTCCACGCTGGCGATGTCCGGCAGCGGCTCCCCGCGCCGCACTGCCACGCCGATCGCCACCCGCGCCAAGGGCAGCGGGGTTTCCGTTGCGAGGTGACCGGCGTCCCGCAGCGGCTGCAGCGACGCCGGGCTGGAGAACACGATGTCGAAGGCTTCGCCGCCCGCGATGCGCTTTTGCAGGGCCCCGGCGGTGTCGTTGTCGATCGTCAGCCTGTGGCCGGTGTCACGCTCGAACTGCGGCTGCAAGGCCAGCAGCACGGGCTTGAAGGCACCGGCACTCAGTACCTTGAGGTCGGCTGCCTGCGCCAATGGCGCAAGCAGGGCGCAGGCGCTGAAGATCACATGCGACAGGCGCATCGTTGTTCCTTTGCTGGCGCGGTCAGAGCGCGCGCGCCACCACGCTGGCGGCCTTGGCGCGGATCAGGTCCAGGGTCGCCTTCTGCACCGGCGTGGCCGGCCGCTGCAGGCTGGTGACGAGCGACAGCCGGATGCGTAGGGACGGCCGGCCGATCTGCTGCGCGGTGAAAGCGGAGGGTCGGGGAGAATTCAGGAGTGCATTGCGCGACAGGATGGCGCAGCCAGCGCCGTCCAGCACCAGGTCGAGGATGGAGGTGACCCCATCGATCTCCAGCACCACGTTCGGCCGGCAGCCGATGTCGGCCATTTCGGCTTCCACGTGCATGCGGATGGCGTTGGGCCGGGTGGGGATCACCAGTGGCAGCCTGGCGACTTCGTCCAGTTCGACCGGCCCTGCGGGCGGGTCTTCGTGCAGGCCCGGCGGGCGGGCTCGCACCAGCACCAGTTCCTCCTCCAGCAGCGGCGTCACGTCCAGCTCACGCGAAGGCTGGGCGTTGTAGAGCACCACGATGTCCAGGCGGCCGCTGATCAGGCCTTCCTGCAGGGTGCTGGACAGGCCCTCGCTGATCGACAGGCGCGCTTCCGGCAAGGCTTCCCGAACCGCGCGCGTCAGGGGCACGGTGAGCACCCGGGCCACGCTGTTGGGCAAGCCGATCGCGACCCGGCCCGCCAGGCCGCCGCGCAGCCGGCCCAGGTCTTCCCGGGCCCGTTCGACCTGGTGCAGGATGCCGCGGCCGTGGTCCAGCAAGAGCTTGCCGGCCTCGGTGGGGACTGCGCCGCGGCCGTTGCGCACCAGCAGGTTCTGGCGCAGTTCCACCTCCAGCAGGCGCACCTGGCGGCTGAGGGCGGGTTGGGCGACGTCGAGCTCGATGGCTGCGCGCGTGAAACTGCCGAGTTCGGCGACCCTGACGAAGTATTCGAGCTGCTTGAGGTCCATGAACGGAATACCTTCTCACCGATTATGCCGAAGCGGTATAGCTGCTAGTCGCAGACTTCCCTATTGACCGGCGCTCCGGGCGAACACAATCGCCGCCATGACAGCGACGCTCAAGGGAATCTCCTCCATGGCCACGCGCCAGTTCCTCGGCGAACTCGCCGGCGCCTGGGAAGAGCGGGAGGGCACCAAGGTGGCACTCGAGTCCGTAGGCGGTGTCGACGCTGCCAGGCGCGTGCAGGCGGGTGAGCCTTTCGACTTCGTGGTGCTCGCGTCCGACGCGCTCGACAAGCTCACGGCCGCCGGCCATGTTGTCCCGGGCAGCCGCGTCGATCTGGCGCACTCCGGTGTCGGGATCGCAGTGCGTGCCGGTGCGGCGCGCCCCGAGATCCGCAGCGAATTGGACTTGCGGGCGGCGGTGCTCGCTGCCCGCAGCGTCGGCTACTCGACGGGCCCGAGCGGCACGGCGGTGATGAAGCTGTTCGAGCGCTGGGGCATCACGCAGGAACTGCAAGGCAGGCTGAAGCAGGCGCGGCCTGGTGTCCCGGTCGGTTCGATGATCGCCACCGGCGAAGTCGACCTCGGCTTCCAGCAACTCAGTGAGCTGATCCACCTGCAGGGCATCGAAGTCGTCGGGCCCATGCCTGCCGCGGTCGAGATCCTCACCACCTTCTCCGGCGGCGTGTGCAGCGTCTCCGGGCAAGCCGGCACGGCGCGCGCGATGCTGGCCTTCATGGCGTCGGCCGACGCAGCCGAGGCCAAGCGCCGCAACGGCATGGATCCGGCCTGACCAGCGGCCGGCGCCACCCCACAAGAAAGAAGACCATGACCCTGATCATCGATTGCCACGGCCACTACACGACGGCTCCCAAGCAACTGGAAGAGTGGCGCAACCGGCAGATCGCCGGCATCCAGGATGCATCCCTGATGCCCAAACCGTCGGAGCTGAAGATCAGCGACGATGACATCCGCGAGACCATCGTCAACAACCAGCTGCGCCTGATGAAGGAACGCGGCAACGACCTGACGCTGTTCTCGCCGCGGGCCAGCTTCATGGCGCACCACATCGGGGACTTCAACGTCTCCAGTACGTGGGCCGCGATCTGCAACGAGCTGTGCTTTCGCGTCTCCGAGCTGTTCCCGGAGTCCTTCGTGCCGGTGGCGATGCTGCCGCAATCGCCGGGCGTGGACCCCAGGAGCTGCATCCCCGAGATGGTGAAGTGCATCGAGGAATACGGCTGCGTCGGCATCAACCTGAATCCCGATCCTTCCGGCGGCCACTGGAAGGAGCCGCCGCTCACCGACAAGCACTGGTACCCGATCTACGAGAAGATGGTGGAGTACGACGTGCCGGCGATGATCCACGTCTCCACCAGCTGCAACCCCGCATTCCACACCACGGGCGCGCATTACCTGAACGCCGACACCACGGCCTTCATGCAGTGCCTGCAGGGCGACCTGTTCAAGGACTTCCCGACGCTGCGCTTCCTGATCCCGCACGGCGGCGGCGCGGTGCCCTACCACTGGGGGCGCTTTCGCGGTCTGGCGCAGGAGATCAAGAAGCCGCTGCTGGAGGAGCACCTGCTGAAGAACATCTTCTTCGACACGTGCGTGTACCACCAGCCGGGCATCAACCTGCTCAACACGGTGATCCCGGTGAAGAACGTGCTGTTCGCCTCCGAGATGATAGGCGCCGTGCGCGGCATCGACCCGACCACGGGCAACTACTACGACGACACCAGGCGCTACATCGACGCCTCGCCGATCCTGTCCGCCGAGGACAAGCACGCGATCTTCGAGGCGAACACGCGCCGTGTCTTTCCCCGCCTGGACCAGCGCCTCAAGGCCGCGGGCCGATAACCGACGAGTGACCTTGGGGACTGGCCGCAGGTGCCCCGCAGGGGCAGGCGCACTGTCACCGACTGATTAGGAGTGGAAATGTACGAACTGGGCGTTGTCTACCGCAACATCAAGCGCGCCGAGCGCGAAGTGGCCGACGGCCTCGCGAAGCTGGGCGCCTCCACGGTGCATGAAGCCATGGGCCGCGTCGGCCTCATGAAGCCTTACATGCGGCCGATCTACGCCGGCGCGCAAGTCTCGGGCACGGCAGTCACCGTGCTGCTGCAGCCGGGCGACAACTGGATGCTGCACGTGGTGGCCGAACAGATCCAGCCGGGCGACATCGTCGTCGCGGCGGTCACGACCGACAACACCGACGGCTTCTTCGGCGACCTGCTGGCGACTTCGTTCCAGGCCCGCGGCGCCCGCGCGCTGGTGATCGACGCCGGCGTGCGCGACGTCAAGACCCTGACCGAGATGGGCTTCCCCGTGTGGAGCCGCGCCATCAGCTCCAAGGGCACGGTCAAGGCGACGCTCGGCTCGGTGAACATCCCCGTGGTCTGCGCCGGCTCCCTGGTGCATCCCGGCGACGTGATCGTGGCCGACGACGACGGCGTGGTGTGCGTGCCGGCAGCCATGGCGAAGAAGACGCTGGAAGCCGCCACGGCGCGGGAAGCGAACGAAGGCGAGAAGCGCGCCAAGCTGGCCTCGGGCGTCCTCGGCCTGGACATGTACAAGATGCGCGAGCCCTTGGAAAAGGCCGGCCTGCGCTACATCGACTGAAAAAGAGACCATGACCACCAACGGCAAGCCCAACGCGGGCAATTTCGAGAAGACCAAGGGCTGGCTGGACTGGTACAGCAACCCCAGCAAGCCGCAGTTCAAGCTGCCTCCCAACAGCGTGGACGCGCACTGCCACGTGTTCGGCCCGGGCGACAAGTTCCCCTATGCGCCCGAGCGCAAGTACACCCCCTGCGACGCCACCAAGGAGGAGCTGTTCGCGTTGCGCGACCACCTCGGCTTCGCCCGCAACGTGATCGTGCAGGCCACCTGCCATGGCGCCGACAACAGCGCGCTGGTCGACGCCCTCCAGGCGTCGAACGGCAAGGCGCGCGGCGTCGGCACGGTCAAGCGCGGCGTCAGCGATGAAGAACTGCAGGCGCTCGACGCCGCCGGCGTGCGCGGCGTGCGCTTCAACTTCGTCAAGCGGCTCGTCGACTTCACGCCGAAGGACGAGCTGATGGAGATCGCCGCCCGCATCGCGCCGCTCGGCTGGCACGTGGTGATCTACTTCGAGGCGGTGGACCTGCCGGAGCTGTGGGACTTCTTCACCAAGCTGCCGACGACGGTGGTCGTCGACCACATGGGCCGCCCCGACGTGACGAAGCCGGTCGACGGCCCCGAGTTCGAGCTGTTCCTCAAGTTCATGCGGCAACACCCGAACGTCTGGACCAAGGTGACTTGTCCGGAGCGCCTGACGGTGGCCGGCCCGCCCGCCTTGAACGGCGAGCGCAACGCCTACCGCGACGTCGTGCCGTTCGCCCGCAAGCTGGTCGAGGAATTCCCCGACCGCGTGCTGTGGGGCACCGACTGGCCGCACCCGAACCTGAAGGACCACATGCCAGACGACGGCCTGCTGGTCGACTTCATCCCGCACATCGCCGCCACGCCGGACCTGCAGAAGAAGCTGCTGGTGGACAATCCCAACCGGCTTTACTGGCCGGAAGAACAAGCCAAAGGAGCCTGAAATGGCGCTTGAAAAACCCTACGCCGGCATCCCCGGCACCACCATCTTCGACGCCGACCAGAGCCGCAAGGGCTACTGGCTCAACCAGTTCTGCATGTCGCTGATGAAGGCCGAGAACCGCGAGAAGTTCAAGGCCGACGAGCGCGGCTACCTGGACCAGTGGGCAATGAGCGAAGACCAGAAGCTGGCCGTGCTGGCGCGCGACCTGAACCGCTGCATCGAATTGGGCGGCAACATCTATTTCCTGGCCAAGATCGGCGCCACCGATGGCAAGAGCTTCCAGCAGATGGCGGGCTCGATGACCGGCATGAGCGAAGAGGCTTACCGCGACATGATGGTCGGCGGCGGCCGCGCCTCCACCTGGACCGGCGTCGTCGTCGAAAAGAAGGAAGACAAGTAAATGGCCCGCATCACAGCCTCCGTCTACACCTCGCACGTGCCCGCCATCGGCGCGGCGATGGACCTGGGCAAGGCCCAGGAGCCGTACTGGCAGAAGGTCTTCTCCGGCTACGACTTCTCCCGCCAGTGGATCAAGGAGAACAAGCCCGACGTGGTGTTCCTGGTCTTCAACGACCACGCCACTGCGTTCAGCCTGGAAATGATCCCCACCTTCGCGATCGGCACCGCCGCCGAATACGCGGTGGCGGACGAAGGCTGGGGCCCGCGTCCGGTGCCCAAGGTGGAAGGCGCTCCCGAACTGGCGTCGCACATCGCGCACTCGGTCATCCAGCAGGACTTCGATCTCACCATCGTCAACAAGATGGACGTGGACCACGGCCTCACGGTGCCCTTGTCGCTGATGTACGGCCAGCCGCAGGCCTGGCCCTGCCCGGTGATTCCCTTCGCCGTCAACGTGGTGCAGTACCCGGTGCCGAGCGGCATGCGCTGCTTCAAGCTGGGCCAGGCGATCCGCAAGGCGGTCGAGAGCTTCGACCAGGACCTGAACGTGCAGATCTGGGGCACCGGCGGCATGAGCCACCAGCTGCAGGGTCCCCGCGCCGGGCTGATCAACAAGGCGTTCGACAACGCCTTCCTCGACCGGCTGGTGTCG
Organism: Ramlibacter sp.; assembly: GCA_028292105.1. GTDB lineage: Bacteria > Pseudomonadota > Gammaproteobacteria > Burkholderiales > Burkholderiaceae_C > Ramlibacter. The sequence goes on along the minus strand of JAQGMY010000327.1, from coordinate 84 downwards.
GATCCCGTGGGCCAGTCGAAGGTCCCGCACATCGACTACGTCCGCGAGGCGGGTTCCGAGGGCATCGAGCTCGTCATGTGGCTG
>JAQGMY010000045.1 GCA_028292105.1 Ramlibacter sp. | reverse complement strand
GCAGTTGCAAGCGACACCGCCACCATCGTGCAATTGCGCCGCAGCCTGCGCCAACGCCTGGAAGCTTCGGCCTTCATGGACGAGACGGCGTTCGTGGCGGGCTTCGAAGCGGCGCTGCTCCAGGCTTGGCAGGAACGCGGGCCGGGCTAGAGCCCCAGCATCAGCTTCAGGTTCTGCACCGCGGCGCCGCTGGCGCCCTTGCCCAGGTTGTCCAGCCGCGCCACCAGCACCGCGTGGGCGTAGTCCATGTTGCTGAACACGCGCAGTTCCATCTTGTTGGTGTCGTTCAGCGCGGTCGGTTCCAGCTTGCCGTCTTCGCCGGCCGGCTCCACCGTCACCCACTCGCTGCCCTTGTAGTGGCGCTTGAGCACGCTTTCCAGGTCGGCCGGCTCGGGCTTGCCGGGCAGCGTGTTCAGGTGCAGCGGCAGCTGCACCAGCATGCCCTGGCGGAAGTTGCCCACCGACGGCAGGAAGATCGGCCGCCGGACCAGGCCGGTGTACTTCATGATCTCCGGCAGGTGCTTGTGCTTGAGGCCCAGCGCGTAGAGCTCGAAAGGTGGCGCCGACCCGGCTTCGTGGGCCTCGATCATGCTGCGCCCGCCGCCGGAGTAGCCGCTGATCGACGGGAGCACGAGCGGGTGATCGGTCGGCACCACGCCCGCATCCACCAGCGGTCGCAGCAGCGCGATCGCGCCGGTGGCATAGCAGCCGGGATTGCTCACGCGGTCGGCCGTGCGGATCGCCTCCCGCTGGCCCTGCGCCAGCTCGGGAAAGCCGAACACCCAGCCCTCGGCCGTGCGGTGCGCGCTGGACGCATCGATGATGCGCGGCGCCTTGCCGCCGGCCTGGCGGATCTCTTCGACCATGGCCGCCGACTCGCGGGCGGCGTCGTCGTGCAGGCAGAAGATGACCAGGTCCACGCCTGCCATCAGCTCGCGCTTGGCAGCGGGGTCCTTGCGCTTGTCCGGCGCGATGCTGACCAGCTCGACCTGCGGCATCGTGGCCAGCCGCTCGCGGATCAGCAAGCCGGTGGTGCCGGCTTCGCCGTCGATGAAGACCTTGGGCATCTGTCGTTTTTCCTCTGAGGCTGCTATGCCCGCCACTGTACGCGCTGCACGGATTTTGTGCAGCGCACCATGCTACAGTCACGGCTGCTCCGTGGGGCCGGCCGTGCGCCGTGGCCCCTACGGTGCACACTCCCCAGACACCCCCCGATCCTCGAGAGAGACTTCATGAAGATTCACGAGTACCAAGGCAAGGAGATCTTGCGCAACTTCGGCGTGCCCGTGCCGCGCGGCATCCCGGCGTTCACGGTGCAGGAAGCCGTCGAAGCGGCGCAGAAGCTCGGCGGCCCCGTCTGGGTGGTGAAAGCCCAGATCCACGCCGGTGGCCGCGGCAAGGGCGGCGGTGTCAAGGTGGCCAAGTCGGTCGACGACGTCAAGCGCCTGGCCGGCGAGATCCTCGGCATGCAGTTGAAGACGCACCAGACCGGCCCTGAAGGCCAGAAGGTCCGTCGCCTGTACATCGAGGACGGCGCCGACATCCAGCAGGAATACTACGTCTCGGTGGTCACCGACCGCGCGACGCAGAAGATCGCCTTCATCGCGTCGAGCGAAGGTGGCATGGACATCGAGGAAGTGGCGCATGCCACGCCCGAGAAGATCATCACGGTGCTGGTCGATCCGCTGGTGGGCCTCACCGACGCCCAGGCCAAGGAGATCGCCGACAAGATCGGCATTCCTTCCGGCTCCACGGCGCAAGCGGTCGACGTGTTCAAGAAGCTCTACAAGTGCTACATGGACACCGACGCATCGCTGCTGGAGATCAACCCGCTGAACCGCGACGGCAAGGGCAACATCGTGGCCCTCGATTGCAAGTTCAACTTCGACCCCAACGCGCTGTTCCGCCACCCCGAGATCGTCGCCCTGCGTGACCTCGACGAGGAGGATCCCGCCGAAGTCGAGGCCAGCAAGTTCGACCTCGCCTACATCTCGCTCGACGGCAACATCGGCTGCCTGGTGAACGGCGCCGGCCTGGCCATGGCGACCATGGACACCATCAAGCTGTTCGGCGCCGAGCCGGCCAACTTCCTGGACGTCGGCGGCGGCGCCACGCCGGAGAAGGTGACCGAAGCCTTCAAGATCATGCTGAAGAACAAGAAGGTCAAGGCCATCCTGGTCAACATCTTCGGCGGCATCATGAAGTGCGACACCATCGCCACCGGCGTGATCACCGCCTGCAAGGCCGTGAACCTGAGCGTGCCGCTGGTGGTGCGCATGAAGGGCACCAACGAGGAGTTGGGCAAGAAGATGCTGGCCGAGAGCGGCCTGCCGATCATCAGCGCGGACACCATGGCCGAAGCGGCCCAGAAGGTTGTCGCCGCCGTCAAAGCTGCCGCCTGAGGAATTCACACCATGTCGATCTACATCAACAAAGACACGCGCGTCATCACCCAGGGCATCACGGGCAAGACGGGCCAGTTCCACACCGAGAAGTGCCAGGAATACGCGAACGGCAAGAACTGCTTCGTGGCGGGCGTGAACCCGAAGAAGGCCGGCGAGAAGATCTTCAACATCCCGATCTTCGGCTCGGTCAAGGAAGCGGCCAGGGAAACCGGGGCGACGGTCTCCGTGATCTACGTGCCGCCGGCCGGCGCCGCCGCGGCGATCTGGGAAGCGGTCGAAGCCGACCTGGACCTGGCGATCTGCATCACCGAAGGCATCCCGGTGCGCGACATGCTGGAAGTGCGCAACAAGATGAAGGCCAAGGAAGCCAGGGGCGGCAAGAAGACGCTGCTGCTCGGACCCAACTGCCCTGGGCTGATCACGCCCGACGAGATCAAGATCGGCATCATGCCCGGCCACATCCACCGCAAGGGCCGCATCGGCGTGGTCTCGCGCTCCGGCACCCTCACCTATGAAGCGGTGGCGCAGCTGACGGAAATCGGCCTCGGCCAGTCCAGTGCGGTCGGCATCGGCGGCGACCCCATCAATGGCCTCAAGCACATCGACGTGATGAGGGCGTTCAACGACGATCCGGAAACGGATGCCGTGATCATGATCGGCGAGATCGGCGGCCCCGACGAAGCGGACGCGGCTCGGTGGTGCAAGGACAACATGAAGAAGCCGATCGTCGGTTTCATCGC
>JAQGMY010000034.1 GCA_028292105.1 Ramlibacter sp. | reverse complement strand
CCGCGTACGAGTACGCGAAGTAGTAGCGCTTGAGCGAAGCCGGCCAGCGGTCGCGCAGGAACAGCAGGATGCAGATGACGGCGTCGACGGCGCGGATGGCCCAGTCGTCATAGACCGGGTCCGCCTTGGTGAAGCGCAGGAGGTAGTAGCACGGGAAGAAGACGAACCCCAGCAGGCTCAGATAGCGCAGCAACAGCGGCCCATGGCGGTGGTAGTCCGCGTAGTGGGAGAAGAGCCGCTGGATCGCCTTCACGTCCCGGCCCTGGCTATTGCGCCGTCTGCATGGGGCGGCCGGACAGGGCCCGGCCGACGTCGTGCAGGCCGCCGCTGATCAGGGTGTACGTCTTGGACGTCCCGCGCAGCGGCACTTCCCGCGCGAAGGCGGTGAAGGCGAAGCGGCGGTACAGCCGGCTGAGGACGTGGGTGCACGATGCGAAGAGCCTGTGGACGGGAGCGTGGGTGCGAGCGTACTCCAGCGCCAGGAACAGGCAGTGCTTGAGTGCCTCGACGTCCGTCCGGTACTCGGGGGCGAGCACCAGCCGGCCCACTTCCCAGTCGCCGTGGGCGGTCTGCGGCGCCGCATCGCCCAGTTCCTGCAGCAGGCTCTCGGTCAGGGTGAGCCCGTAACCTATCGGAACGATGCGGATGGTGCCGATCCGCTCGCCGTGGAGGTCAAAAGCGAAGACGAAACCGATTTCGTCTCTTTTTTTTCGAGGCTATGGAACTGCGGCCCCGCGGCCGCGTGGACCGACAGGTCGATCTCCTCGCGCAGGTCGACCACGCTGGCGATCTCCGCCGCGGTCTTCAGGTGCCGAAGCACCACGTCGCTGGCCGCGAACGGCTCGCGCGCGAAGTCCGCGCCCATGTTGGGCACCATCGAGGAAGCGGAGGAATGGGAGACGGTCTGGAGTTCCATGGCTCTTCGCTTTTAACGATGGCGCCGCGCGACCTGGTCGAGCAGCTGGCCGGTGAGGGAAAGGGTCGTGATCGCCACGCGCGTGACCAGTTCCTGGTCGGCAGGGGTGGCGGCATACTTTTCCAGGGCTTCCTCCACCTGGCGAATGTGGTCGGCATCGGCTTCGGCATGCGAGCCGAAGAAGGTCACGTTCTTGCTCGTGAGCTGCAGGTCCATGCAGATCTTGGCCAGGGGCTCGCCGATATGGGCGTGGGCGTCTTCGGCCCAGAAGCTGTAGCCCAGGCGCGGGATGGGGCCGTAGCGCAGGGCCACGTAATAGAGATACCCGATCAAGGCCTCGGTCGCCGGCAGCGGGGGCTTGGCCAGGTCAGCTTCCTCGAGCAGGCCGATGCTGCGCAGGTCGTGGGTGACCATGCGCTCGTGGCCCAGTTCTTCCGAGGCGTGGCGATAGACGAAGCGCAGCAGGCCTTCGGGCGCAGGCACGAAAGCCGCGACCGCCTGGTTGACCGAGTTGTGCTTGGAGTAGTGATACACCTGGAGCATCAGGTCGCGATAGAGGGGCCGGGTGACCTGCTTGTCCATGACGAGGCGCCAGAACTCGCCGCGCTTGATCTCCCGCCATTGCGTTTCGATCGTCTCGCGCAGGTCGCGGACAAAGCCATTGGTACTGCTACTGCTACTGCTCAACTCAGCTCCCTGTCATGTCTACCGCGAAACGCGGTGTAAGAATGGTCTTATTATCCGTGGACTAATGCGCAACATGTCCTTAGGGCATTTCCTTACGAGGACTTGAAACCGACAGGCCGACGCTGCGACTCCCCGCAGCCGCGATCCGGCCACCCTGCCCCGCAAACAGGCGAAACTTGTCGGCTCTTCCGAACTCTGCCAGTCATGACCTATCCAGTGCAAAAAACCGAAGCCGAATGGAAGGCCCTGCTGGCCGACAAGGGCGCGGAGCCGGGCGCCTTCCAGGTGACCCGCCACGCCGCCACCGAACGCCCTTTCAGCGGCAAGTACGAGCGGGTCTGGGCCGACGGCAGCTACCACTGCATCTGCTGCGGGGCCAAGCTGTTCGACTCCGAGACCAAGTTCGATGCCGGCTGCGGCTGGCCCAGCTTCTCGCTGGCGGTGCCCGGCGCGATCAAGGAAATCCGCGACGCCAGCCTGGGCATGGTGCGGGTCGAGACCGTATGCGCCCAGTGCGGCGCCCACCTCGGCCATGTGTTCCCGGATGGCCCGACGGAGACCGGCCTGCGCTACTGCATGAACTCCGCTTCCCTGGAGTTCCAGCCGCAAGGCGAAAAGAACCGATGAAACTGCTGCTCGACTTTTTCCCCATCGCCCTGTTCTTCCTGGCGTTCAAGTTCTGGGGCATCTACGTGGCCACGGGGGTGGCGATCGTCGCCACCATCGCCCAGATCGGCTGGCTGCGCTACTCCACGGGCAAGGTCGAGCCCATGCAGTGGCTGTCGCTTGGCATCATCGTGGTCTTCGGCGGGGCGACGATCCTGGCCCATGACGAAACCTTCATCAAGTGGAAACCGACGGTGCTGTACTGGCTGATGGGTGCCGCGCTGGCCGTGAGCCTGCTGTTTTTCCGCAAGAACCTGCTGAAGTCGCTCATGGGCGCGCAGCTGCACCTGCCGGACTCCGCCTGGCGCGCCATGAACTGGAGCTGGGTGGCCTTCTTCGCCGTGATGGGCGTGCTGAACCTGTGGGTGGCCTTCCACTACGACACCAACACCTGGGTGAACTTCAAGCTGTTCGGCGGGCTGGGCCTGATGGCGGTCTTCGTCATCGGCCAGGCCTTGTTCCTGGGCCGCTACGTGAAGGACCCCAAGGAAGCCGGAGCGCCGGACGCATGAGCACGGGCACCGGAATCTCCGCCGATGTGCTGCGCGAGCGGCTGGTCGAACGGCTCGCGCCGACGGCCCTGGAAGTGCACGACGAAAGCGCCGCCCACATGGGCCACGCCGGCTCCGACGGCACCGGCAGCGGCACCCATTTCCGGGTGCGGATCGCCTGCCCCGCCTTCGAAAACCTGTCGAAAGTGGCGCGTCATCGCCTTGTGTATGATGCCCTGCGCGACTACATCGACCGCGACCATGGCATCCATGCGCTTGCGATCGAGACGCTCTAACCCTCGACTCGTCCCCAAGGTCACCCCCATGAAGAAATTGCTCCTGACCGCGCTGGCCGCGGCCACCATCGGCATCGCCCTGCCGGTCGCCGCGCAGAACCTTGCCATCGTCAACGGCAAGCCGGTGCCGAAAGCCCGGATGGACATGCTGACCCAGCAACTGGCCAAGGCCGGCCGGCCGATGACGCCGGAGATGCAAGGCCAGCTGAAGGACGAAGTGATCGCACGCGAGATCTTCATCCAGGAAGCGCAGAAGCGCGGCCTCGACGCCAGCGAAGACTTCAAGGCACAGATGGAGCTGGCCCGCCAGACCATCCTGATCCGCGAGCTGTTTGCCGACTACCAGAAGAACAACCCCATCACCGACGCCGAGATCAAGGGCGAGTACGACAAGTTCGTGTCGGCCAACGGCGGCAAGGAATTCAAGGCGCGCCACATCCTGGTGGAGAAGGAAGAAGACGCCAAGAAGATCATCGCCGACCTGAAGAAGGGCCAGAAGTTCGAGGACATCGCCAAGAAGCAGTCCAAGGACCCGGGCTCCGGTGCCAACGGCGGCGACCTCGACTGGGCCACCGCGGCCAGCTACGTGCCGGAATTCGCCGAAGCGATGATCAAGCTGAAGAAGGGCGAAATGACCCAGGCTCCGGTCAAGTCGCAGTTCGGCTACCACGTGATCCGCGTGGACGACATCCGCGAAGCGCAACTGCCCAAGCTGGAAGAAGTGCGTCCGCAGATCGCCCAGCAGCTGCAGCAGCAAAAGCTGGCGCAATTCCAGGACGGCCTGCGCAAGAACGCGAAGGTGGAATGACGTAGCGCGCCACGGCGCGCGCGTCATTCCATCCCCGCGCAGGCGGGGATCCATGCTCCGTCCCCCGCGCAGGCGGAGACCCAGAGCATCCGAGAAAGCGGCCGCCGGCCGCTTTTTTGTTTTGGGCGCTGTGGATTACCGCCTTCGCGGGAATGACGGAGCTCAGGCTTCCAGTTCCGCCTGCCGCGCCTTCAACTTCGCCCCCAGCGCACCCAGGTCCAGGCCCGCGGCAGCGCGCGCCTTCGTGAACAGGAACACCCGCTCCTCCTTCACGTGCTGCTCGATCGCGCAGGCCAGTCGTGACACCAGGTCGTCCATCGCGGCATCCGCGGCTTGCAGCCCCTGGATCTGCGCGATCAGCTCTTTCGCCTCCTGGTGTTCGGCCTCCGCCTCGTCCAGCAGGTCGCCGGCGCCGGTCGCCTTGCGCAGCGCCGGATAGAAGATCTCCTCTTCGATCTGCGCATGCACCGTCAAGTCGCTGCAGATCTTCTGCGCCAGGGCCAGCTTGTCGGCAGCCGCGGCGTCGCCGCCGGCCATCGCCAGCCGCGCGTATTCGACCAACAGGTGCTTCACGGCCAGGTGGTCGGCCTGCAGCAGGTCGCAGGCGTCTTTCTCGATCAATTCCGGCATGTCGGGTTCCTTGGTTCGATGTTGCATGCGCTCAGACCATCGGCGGGTCCATCTCGCGGCCGAAGTGACGGTGCCTGGCCAGCGCCACCAGGAAGGCCTCGCTGGCCACGGCCTCGTCGCCGGTGTCGGCCACGATCAGCCCGGTGCCGCCCTGCACCAGGCTCTTGTCCATGCTCACCGGCACGCCCGCCTTGGTGAGCAGCGCGCGCGAGGCGCCCAGCACCAGGATCGTCTTGCAGTGGCGGAACTGGTCCTTGATGAATTCCGCCGTGTGGCCATCCTGCGCCAGCGCGGCGACCGCCTCGGCGCCGTCCGGCAGCACCAGCCCGTCGAACAGGAAGCCCGGCTCGTTCTCGAGCGAGGCGTCGGCGTCGAGCACGTCGCCATTGGCGGTCGCGAAGCGTCCGATCCGCGGGCCCACCAGCCGGCCGACGGCGCCCTGCTCCGCCAGCGCGGCCTGCAGGTTCACGAGCGCTTCGCCTTCGACGCCTGGCGCCACCAGCAGCGCGACCTTGCGGCCCTTGAGGCTGCCGTCGCCGGGACGCGCCAGCAACGACAGGGCGGGCGACTTCGTCACTTCGGGGGTCGCCGGGTTGTCCAGCGCCAGCGGCAGCGCCTGGGGCATCGGGTCGATGCCGAGTCCGTCGGCCACCTTCCTGGCCAGCTCCTCGGACGCATTGCGCAGCATCGCCACCGTGCGTTCGCGGATCGCCGGCACCGTCACCTTGCTCAGCTCGAAACGGAAAGCGTTCGCGATGTGGTCCTGCTCCACCGGGCTCTGGCTCTCGAAGAACAGCCGCGCCTGGGTGTAGTGGTCCGCGAACTTCTCCGGCTTCGCGCGGACCTTCCCCTGCTCCTCGTCGGCGCGGATGCGCGCCGGCACCGACACGAAGCCCTGCGCCGCGCCCGCCTGGAACGGGCTGCCGCCGGCCAGCGAGTTCGGCTCGTACGAAACGCGGCCGCGGAAGATCGCCTGCCGGTGGAAGCCGTCGCGCTGGTTGTTATGCACCTGCGCGATCGGCGCGTTGATCGGGATCTCGTGGAAGTTGGGCCCGCCCAGGCGCGTGATCTGCGTGTCGACGTACGAGTGGATGCGGCCGGCCAGCAGCGGGTCGTTGGAAAAGTCGATGCCGGGCACGACGTGCGCCGTGCAGAACGCGACCTGCTCGGTTTCCGAGAAGAAATTGTCGGGGTTGCGGTTCAGCACCATCCGGCCGATCGGCCGCAGCGGCACCAGTTCCTCCGGGATGAGCTTGGTGGCGTCCAGGATGTCGAAGCTGAACTGGTCGGCCTGCTCCTCGGTGAAGACCTGCACGGCGAGCTCGTATTCCGGGTAGTTGCCCGACTCGATGCGCTCCCACAGGTCGCGGCGGTGGTAGTCCGGGTCGGCGCCGGAGATCTTCACGGCCTCGTCCCACACCAGCGAATGGGTGCCCGCCATCGGTGACCAGTGGAACTTCACGAACACGGACTCGTTCGCTTCGTTGACCATCCGGAAGCTGTGCACCCCGAAGCCCTGCATCGTCGCGTAGCTGCGCGGGATGGCGCGGTCGCTCATTTGCCACATCAGCATGTGCGTGGACTCCGGCATGAGCGACACGAAGTCCCAGAAGGTGTCGTGCGCGCTGGCCGCCTGCGGCATCTGGTGGTGCGGCTCCGGCTTCACCGCATGGACGAGGTCGGGGAACTTCATCGCGTCCTGGATGAAGAACACGGGCATGTTGTTGCCGACCAGGTCCCAGTTGCCTTCGTCGGTGTAGAACTTGACGGCGAAGCCACGCACGTCGCGCGCGGTGTCCTTGGAGCCGCGCTCGCCCTGCACGGTGGAAAAGCGCACGAACACCGGCGTGATCTTGCCGGCCTCCTTGAAAGGAGCCGCCTTGGTGATGTCGGTCGCCGGTTCGTAGCACTCGAAGAAGCCGTGGGCGCCGGAACCGCGGGCGTGCACGATCCGCTCGGGGATCCGCTCGTGGTCGAAGTGGGTGAGCTTCTCGCGCAGGATGAAGTCTTCCAGCAGCGCGGGTCCGCGCACGCCGTACTTGAGCGAGTTCTGGTTGTCGGCGACGGCGACGCCCTGGTTGGTGGTCAGCACCTGGCCGCTGGAATCCACCCGCACTCGGTCCAGCGGCTCGATGGTCGAGTTCAAGCCGGGCAGCGCGGTGCTGCCGACTTTCTCCGAGCTGTTTTCCTCGGAAAGGGTGCTTGCGGTCGGCAAGCTCGAGGCGGGCTCGATGCTGGTCCCCGCGACGGGGCGGGTGCCGTTGGCGAAGCCATGCTCCGCCGCCTTGTTGGCGTTGTACGGCATGGCAGCAGCCAGCTGCTCGGTCTCGGCCGCCTTGCGGGCGGGCGCATCTTCGGGGGCGACCGGCGCGACCTTGCTCGGGCCGCTGTCGGTGTTGCGGGCGGCGGACTTGGCTGCAGCCTTCTTTGCTGGCGCAGGCTTGGGTGTTTTGGGCATGGAGCGGACGTGGAATGGCTGGGCAGAATGGCCGGTAGCCACCCTAGATTTCCGTCCAAGTACATCGCGTAGGCCGAAACCGACAATCGACGCCCGGCAGTCAACGCGCCAGTCGCATCAGCCCCATCAGGATGGGCTGGTGCAGCATGTACCAGCTGAGGCTCCAGACGCCCAGCCATGCCAGGGGCCTGGCCGCCCGCGGCAGACCTCCTTGCACCCACTGCGGATGCGCCCGCAGCAGCCATCGTCCGGCGGCCATTCCCCACCACATCATGCCCAGCCAAGGCAGGACGGGCACGTAGTCCTGCGTCAGCGGCTTCATCGACACGAAGCCGATCCAGTTGAGCCAGCGTTCGTTCAGCACGGCCAGGTTGCCGAGCGCGGCATGGGTGGGCACGGCCGCGTGCGGCAGCAGCAGCGCGATGGCGCCTGCCAGCCACAGCCAGCGACCCCAGCCGGCGGTGAGCCGCACGATGATCAACATCACGGCGATGCCGTGCAGCACGCCGAAGTAGATGAAGCTGTCCGGGAACATGAAGGCCGAGCCCGCCGTGACGAGCAGCGCGCAACCGGCTACCTGCGCCCAGCGCCGCCAGAAGCGCGGCCAACGCTGGCCCTGCGTGACGGCCACTGCCTGCCCGAGGCCGGCGGTGAACAGGAAGAGGCTGACGATGCAGGTGCGCTGCCAGGTCCAGAACGGGTCGGACAGGAAGTTCTGCCGGATCCAGCCGAAGTAGTTCAGGTCGAAGCAGAAGTGGAACACCGTCATCCAGACGATGGCGACGCCGCGCAGGGCGTCGATGCGGTCGAAGCGGGGGCGGGCGGGTCGGTCGGGCAAGCGGGGAGTGTAGTGGGCGGCCCGGTTGACGGCCGTGGTCGCGGCCGTTCCAATCGGCCCCCAGATGAACCACCACCTCAGCCTACCCACCCGCCGTCGTTTCTGCTTCGCGGGCGCCGCCTTACTGGCGGGCTGCGCGACCGCCCCATCCGGGCCGCCCGCAGCGGTCGTCGCCGAACTGGGTGGCACGGGCAAGCTGCGCGCCGCCATCAACTTCGGCAATCCGGTGCTCGCCAGTCGCGGCGCCGCGGGCGAGCCGGTCGGTGTGTCGGTGGACCTGGCGCGCGAGGCTGCCCGCCGGCTCGGCTTGCCCCTGGAACTCGTCTTGTTCAATTCCGCCGGCAGCGTGGTCGAGGCGATGAAGAGCCGACAGGTCGACCTGGGCTTCGTCGCCATCGACCCGGTGCGCGGCGCCGACATGGAACAGACCTCGCCTTACGTGGTCATCGAAGGCGCCTACCTCGTGAAGTCCGGCTCGCCCTTGCAGCGCAACGAAGACGTCGACCGCGCCGGCAACCGCATCGCGGTGGGCCGCGGCAGCGCCTATGACCTGTACCTCACCCGCGAGGTCAGGGCGGCCACGCTGGTGCGCACCCCGACTTCAGCGGCGGTGACCGACACCTTCCTGGCACAGGACCTGGAGGTGGCGGCCGGCGTCAAGCAGCAGCTGGAAGCGGACGCGCGGCGCGTCGGCGGTGTTCGCCTGCTGCCCGGCCGCTTCATGGTGATCGAGCAGGCGATGGGCGTGCCCAAGGGCCGGCTGGCGGCGCACGCCTGGCTGACGAATTACATCGAGGAGATGAAGGCGTCGGGCTTCGTCGCCAATGCGCTGCGAAGGCATGGGATCGAGGGGGCGCTGGTGGCGCCGGCGCGTTGAGCCGGGCGGTGCGCGGCGCAGCCGCACACCCTACCAACTGGGGCCGTGCGGCTTGGCCGCGCACCATCCTGCTCAATCGATCGTCGCCCCCGAGCGCTTGATCACCGGACCCCACTTGGCCAGCTCCTGCTGCATGAAGGCAGCGAACTGCGCCGGCGTGCCCGGGTCCGCATCCATGTATTGGGCCTTGAGCTTCTCGTTGGTCGCCGGGTCGCGCATCGCCGCCACGAACTCGCGGTTCAGACGCTCGAGCATGGGCGCCGGCGTGCCGTTCGGCGCCACCAGGCCGATCCAGGCGCTGCCATCCATCGGCAGGCCGCCTTCGCGGAAGGTCGGGATGGTCGGCAGCTGCGGCACCCGCCTGGCCGTGGACACTCCCAGCGCCTTGAGCTTGCCGGCCTGCACCTGCGGCATCACCGCCAGCGGCGCCAGGCTGATGATCTGCGTGTCGCCCTGCAGCACGCTGGTGACCGCCGCCGGCGAGGACGAGTAAGGGATGTGCACGACGTAGCTGTTGGTCAGCGTCTTGAGCATCTCGATGCTCAGGTGCGACAGGCTGCCGACACCGATCGATGCGTAGTTGTACTTGCCCGGGTTCTTGCGCAGCAGGTCCATCAGTTCGCGCAGCGTGTTGACGCCGAGCGAGGGGCTCACGGCCAGCACGTTGGCCTGGTGCACGCCGAAGGTGATGGGTGCCAGGTCCTTGAAGGGGTCGTACGGCATCTTGCGATACAGCACGGTGTTGTTCACCAGCGGCCCGGTGATGGAAGCGCCTATGGTGTAGCCGTCCGGCGC
>JAQGMY010000030.1 GCA_028292105.1 Ramlibacter sp. | reverse complement strand
GCCAGCCCCAGTGCGGCAGCGGTGCCCATGTCGCCGGCGGCCGGCTTGGCCGCGTCGGGCGCAAAGGCCAGCAGGAAGATCATGAGGGCGCCGATGACCACGGCGCTGACTGCGTAGTCGAGCGCTTCGGTCATCCAGACGATGACGGCAAAAGCCAGCACCGCGAGCATCACCTGCCCCGCGGCCGGCAGCCCGGGCGAAGCCGGCATCGCCAGCACGGCCAGCAACGCGGCGAACGCAGCGAACAGGCCCACCCGCTTGACCAGGTCGCTGGACGCGCGGGGCGCTTGAACGGGTAGGGGCAGGGGAATGGCGGCTTGCATGCGGTGGGCTTCGGTTGGCGGACTATCGGTCGGAACGGCGGGGCGGGTATTGCGCTGCGTCAAGCGCAGGCGTGTTCGCGCCCGAGACGGGCAGCGCGCGCAGCAACTGCACGATCTCGGTGCGCACCGCCTGGTCGTGGCCGACCCAGAGGTGCCCGCCGTGGTCGAAGCCGACGAACTTCGCGCCCGGGATGCGGCTGGCGGTGTACTGCGCGCTGGCGTAGGTGCCGAAGCCGTCATCGCGCGTGCTGATGACGAGCGTCGGCGTCCGGACGGACTCCAGCGGGTAGGGCGGCAGGCCCTTGCCGAGCACCGAATCGGAGCGCAGGCCGGCGGCGCGGGCGGAGACCGGCAGGATGCCCTCCAGCATCCTGGCGACCCGGGCGCGTTCCGCCGGCGGGGCGGCCGCCGCCAGCTCCGGCGGCGTGGCCAGCACGAAGCGGATGACCTGGTCGCGCGCGACGTGGAGTGCGGCCCAGAACAGGAAGTCCGAGCCGACCAGCCGCAGCAGCATCTTCTCGGCGGCCGCAGGAAGCGGCTTTGCCGAGTCCGCCACGGCGGCAGGCTTGTAGGCCAGGGGAACGAGCAGCACGAGGGCGCTGGTGCGCGCCGGATGGCGAATGGCCATCTGCATGGCCGACGGTGCGCCGGCCGAGGCGCCGAGCACGGCAGCCCGGCCAATCCCCAGCGCGTCCAGCAGGCAGACGTGGGCATCCGCTTGCGCCGCCGGTGAACCGTCGGCAGGCATCGGCGTGCCCAGGTAGCCGAAGCGGGACATCGCGATCACACGGATTCCAGGCCCTGCCAGGCCCTTGCCGAAGGCCATGCCCTGGTCGTGCCCGCCGCCGCTTCCGTGCACGACCAGCAGCGCAGCACCGCTGCCGGCTTCCTGGTACTCGATGGGCCCGCAGCGGGTGGCCACGACCCTGCTGCCGTGGCCAGCGCGAGCCGCGGCGGCTGCCATATCGCTGTCGAACCGCGACCACACCAGCCAGGCCGCCAGGGCGACGCCCAACGTCACCAGGCCGGCGAAGCGGGCGACACCGGGTTCCAGTTTCATGCCCGCCCTGCTCCCCAGGGCAGCACCGCGTCGAGCGGCCGGCGTAGCGAGCGCGGCATCTCCGGGCCGCGGCCGAACCGCACCACCAGGTCCGGCCGCCGCCCGGCAGCGCCGATGGAGGCGGCAAATTGCGATCGCAGGGCCGCCACTTCCACCGGCTGGTTCAGGAAGGCGTTGCGAATCCCCAGCGCCGCGGCGTGCAGGGCGAAGCGCTCGTAGGCGCGCCCGACCTCGATCCAGTTGGCGGCCTGGCCCTGCTGCGCATCCGGCGAGATGAAGACGGCGATGCCGGCGGAGCTGCGGACCTGCGTGGCGTTCTTGTCGTTTTCGCTGCTGGCGGTGAACAGCAAGCCGAACAGGGCGCTGCCCAGCCATCGGGGAACGGACGGATTGCCGGTCGCGGCGCTGTACAGGCCGTCGCCCGTTCGCACGGCCTCGTCGGCGCCGAAGCGGATCCATTGCTTCAGTTCGGCCACGAAGGCCGGGTCGGCGATCTGGCGCGAATTGGCCGCTTGCACGTAGCCGAGCACGCCCTCCATGGCCGCTTTTTCGGACAGCAGGATCACGTCGACGCCAGGTCCCGTCCCCGCCTGCTCCAGCAGCCGCATTTCCGCCGCCGACACCGGCTTGCCGTCGAAGTTGGCACGGGTGCACTGCCGCACCGGAATGGCCTGGAACAGCGGCGACGCCACCGCCCGGGTCGCCGCCAGCCCGATTCGGATCTCGTTGCCCAGCGCGCCGTCGACATGCGGTTCGGCCTTGAGCCCGTGGGCGAGCGCCGCCTGCACCAGGTTCTCGACCGCGCATCCGAGCGAGACATGAAGGTGGTGGTCATCGGGGTCGACCGCAGGCGTGCGCCGCGAAAGATCGGCCACGATGGTGATGGCGTCGCGGGCGAGGCGGAAGTTCCAGCACTGCGTGTTGTGGCTCGAAGGGGCGAGGGTGGCGTACCGCACCAGTTCGCGCCGGATGGACCGCGCGTCCCCGGTCGCGATTTCCACCGGGCGCCAGGTCCGGCGGACCGCGGCTTCGTAGCTTTCGCCGGTTGCCGTGGAAGAACAGGCCTGCATCAGCATCGGTGCGCCGGCCAGGGCGAGGCCGGAGTGCAGGAACCGCTTGCGCGTGAGCGTGCCCGGAGTCATGCGGCGAACTCGTAGGCCATCGCGGTGTTGGTGCCGCGCCAGTACGTGGTCAGCCCCTGCGGCAGGTCCCAGGCGACCTCGCCCTGCAGCGGAACCCGCATGCCGTGTCGGTCGGCGTAGTCCCAGAAGCGGCCTTGCCACGGGACGCCTGTCTCCTTGCCGTTCACCATGCGGCCCCGCGATTCGGCCCGCACGGTGTCGATGGGGCCATCGGGGTGGAAGCGGAAAGTCATGGTGACCGAGATCGCTCCATCGGTGAGCGTCGCGCGCGCGGACTGCTCGTCGACGGCTTCCCACTGCACGCCCTGGTCCGGCAGCAGCGCGGTCGGATACCAGGCGGCTTCGGCAAGGAAGCGCATCAGCTCCCCGCGTGCCAGCTCGGTCGAGTTCGGCACGTCCGCCACCGGGAACAGCCCGAGAACCTCGGCGTGGAGCGTGCCGATACCGGCGACGTAGGCGTCATGGATGCGCACCGGCACGCCGGGCAGCATCATGATGCGCGCGTCCCAGTCGAAGCCGGGGCGGCGCGTGACGATGCGTTGCTGCGCGGTGAAGGGTTTCCACTGCTGACCGGAAGCGCTCATGTTGATGTTGCCCACCTGGTCGACCGAGAGCGCGGCCACCAGCGGCTGGCCGTCGGTGAGCACCGCCCGGAAAAAGCGCTGCACGGGCGGTGGCAGGCCTTCGAGTTCGCGGGCGTCATAGCGCGCCGGACCTGGCACACGGCCCGCCTCCAGCGGGGCCCGCAGCTTCCGGGTGCCCCGTCTCCAGCGCGCCGAGCCATAAGCGGCGGCACCGCCTGCGACCGTCACCACGGAGACGAGGGCGACGCTCGCCCACTTGAGCCAGGTCATGCGAATCTTTCGTGGAATGACGTGCGCGCCCACAGGCGGCTGAGGAACTTGCCCAGTTCGCTGGTCCAGAGCACCACGCTGGCCATGGCCGCGCACACCGCCCACTGGGCCGGCTCCAGCGGCGCAGTGCCGAAGGCCAGGTTCAGAACTGGCACGTGGACCACCGCCACCTGCAGCAGGGCCGACAGTGCGATGGCGCCCCACAGCCAGCCATTGGAGAACAGCGACCGGAAGGCGCTGGCGCTGTCGGATCGGGCCGTGAGGCAGGTGAACAGGCTGGCGAAAACCAGGACCGTGAATCCCGCGGTGCGGGCGGTGGCCAGGTCCGCGCTGCCCGCGATCAGGCCGCCCGGCAGGAACAGGTCGATGGTGAGCAAGGTGACGATGGCGGTGACCAGCGCGGTCTGGACGACGCTGGTCCACATGCGACGGTCGATCAGGCGGTCGCCCGGGCGGCGCGGCTGGCGGCTCATGAGGTCGTCGCTGAACGGATCGACACCCATGGCCAGGGCCGGGCCCGAATCGGTGATCAGGTTGATCCACAGGAGCTGCGTGGCCAGCAGGGGCAGGACCACGGTGCCGTCCGGGCCCGAGAGCCCGATCACTCCGGCGCCGACCACCCCCAGGAACACGGTCAGCACCTCCCCCATGTTGGACGACAGCAGGTAGCGCAGGAACTTGCGGATGTTGTCGAGGATGCCGCGCCCTTCGCGCACGGCCCGCACGATGGTGGCGAAGTTGTCGTCGGCCAGGATCATGCGGGCCGCCTCCTTGGTGACCTCGGTGCCGGTCAGGCCCATGGCGACGCCGATGTCGGCCACCTTCAGGGCCGGTGCGTCGTTGACACCATCGCCCGTCATCGCCACCACGTTGCCGTCGGCCTGCAGGGCCTGGACGATCCGCAGCTTGTGCTTGGGGGCGACCCGGGCAAAGACCGAAGTGGTGCGCACGGCGGCGCGGAATGCGGCTTCGTCGAGTGCGTCGAGTTCGAGGCCGGTCAATGCCGTGGCGCCCGGCTCGACGATGCCCAGGTCGAGGGCGATGCGCGCAGCCGTGCGTGGATGGTCGCCGGTGATCATGACGATGCGGATGCCGGCCTGACGGGCTTCGCGGATGGCCACGCCAGCTTCTTCGCGCGGCGGGTCGATGATGCCGACAGTGCCGGCGAAGATCAGGTCGCGCTCCAGCGAGGGCGATGCCTGCGGGTCCTCACCCGGCGCCAGCGGCCGGTAGGCCACCGCCAGCGTGCGCAGCGCCGCGTTCGACAGGGCATCCACGTCCGCCAGCACCGCCGCCCGCCGCGCGCCATCGAGTTCCACCGTCTCCATGCCGGCCCGCGCACGGGTGCACCGTTCCAGCAGCACATCGGGGGCACCCTTGACGATCACGACGACTTCGTCGCCCTGCTCATGGTCGACCACGATCGCCGACATCATCTTGCGCTCGGAGGTGAAAGGCAGCTCGCCGATGCGCTCGAAACGTTGCTTGCGCCGCTCGGTGACACCGAGCTTGCGCTCGGCGACGAGGAAGGCCGCTTCGGTCGGGTCGCCGTGGATTTCCCACTCGCCCCCGGCTGCCTGACGAAGATCCGCATCGCTGGCCAGGCTGCCGCCGCTCAACACCACGATCTGCTCGCTGAGCAGCGCCCCGGGCTGCAGGGGCAAGCCGTCGTGCTCGAAGCGGCCGACCGGCGCGTAGCCGACGCCGCTGACCTGCACGCTGCCGGAGGCGGTGACGACCTGTTCGATGGTCATCTCCGAGCGGGTCAGGGTCCCTGTCTTGTCCGAGCAGATCACCGAGGCGCAGCCGAGCGTCTCCACCGAGGAGAGCTTTTTCACCACGGCGTTGTGCCGCGCCATGCGCTGCACGCCCATCGCCAGCACCAGCGACAGGATGGCCGGCAGGCCTTCCGGCACTGCCGCCACGGCCAGCGCGACGCCGAGCAGCAGCACGGCGACCACGTCGGCGGCACCGCGGATCTCGGACAGCAGCAGGATGGTGGAGACCACCACCACCGAAATGACGATCACGGCAGCGCCCAGCATCCGGCCGACGCCCGCCAGTTCCAGTTGCAGGGGTGTCGGCTTTTCCGCGGTCGCCTCCAGCAGATGGGCGATCAGGCCGATCTGCGTTTGCATGCCGGTCCCGGTGACGACCGCGCGACCGGCGCCCTGGACCACGGCCGTCCCCTTGAACACCATCCCCAGCTGGTCACCCAAGGCCGCCGGCTGCGCCAGGGTGGCCACGTCCTTGAGCACGGACTGGCTCTCGCCGGTGAGCGATGCTTCCTGCACCCGCAGCGACATGGCCTGCAGCAAGCGTGCATCGGCTCCGACGGCATCGCCTTCCCCCAGCACGAGCAGGTCCCCGGGCACGAGTTGCGCGCTGGGAAGCCGGACCTCGCGGCCGTCGCGCACCACGGCGGACGTCGCTTGCGTCATCCGCGCCAGTGCGGCCACGGCGTCGGCGGCCCGCGCTTCCTGGAAGTATCCGAGGGCGGCGTTGAGCAGCACCACGCTGGCGATCACGATCGCATCGACGGGCCAGCCGTGGCCCCCTTCGACCGCCCAGGCGACCAGTGCGATGGCGATGGCGGCCAGCAACAGGTAGATCAGCGGATCCTGGAAATGGTGCAGGATCCGCCGCCAGCGGGGCACGGTCGCGGCGGCCCGCAGCTCGTTGGGACCGTGTTCAGCCAGCCGGCGCGCCGCCTCCGCCGCCGTCAGTCCGGCAGCCGGATCGGTGCCGAGCGCCTTCGCCACCTCGCCAGCGTCCCGCATCGACGGCTCGGGCACCGGGTCGACGGGCGGTTGCAAGTCGATCACGGCTCGATGATCACCTTCAGCCCCCTGGTGTCGGCCGCCTTCGCGAAAGTGCGGGCCTGGCATGGTCGTCCAGTTTCTTCAGCCCTGGGCCTTGGTATACGAGCGCTAGCATGCTGGTGTCCTGAAATGTTTCTGCAAGAAGGGGGTCGGTGCGAGGGCAGGGCGGCGTCAGCCGCTGACCGGCTGTTGCACGAAGGCGTGGCGCGGCATGCGGATCGAGAAGACGCAGCCCACGCCTGGGAGGTCCCGCACGCTGAGGGTGCCGGAGTCGGCTTCTATGCTTTGCCTTGCGATCGACAGGCCCAGGCCGAGGCCGGAGCGGTCGCCGCTGCGCTGGCGAAAGGGCGTGAACATCTCCTCGGCGCTGCCCTTGGGCAGCCCGCCGCAATGGTCGAAGACTTCGATGCGGATGTGGCGCGCGGTCGCGGACGCCTTCAGCGTCACCTCGGTGTGCTCGTGCGTGAACTTGAAAGCGTTCTGCAGCAGGTTCGCCAGGGCGGCCAGCAGCAGTTGCCGGTTGCCGCGCACGCCCAGCGCCGGGTCGACGTTCTCCACCAACAGCTTGCAGTGCATGGCTGCGGCACCGAGTTCGGCAGTGTGCCTTGCGTCCTCGATGAAAGCAGCGAGATCGAAGACGGGGTGCTCCGGGATGGTGCCGCGGCGCACGTCTTCCACCGAGCGCTCCACCAGGCCGTTGAGGGCCAGCAGGCTGCGCTTGAGCACTGCGCCCGTCGCGCCGCTGACCGGCATGCTGCTCAGTTCGAGCGCACCGACCGCGAGCGTCGCCGTGCCGAGCGCGTTGCGCAGCTCGTGGACGAGGAAGCCCAGGCGTTCGTTGGCGACCGCGTTCTGCTCGCTGGCCAGGCTGATTTCGCGCAGCCGGCTGAACTCGGTGACGGCGTCGGCAATGGCGTTGTCCAGGCAGCGGTTGAGCGTGCGGAACTCGGTGACGGCGAAGGCCGCGTCGCGGTCGAACGCCAGGTCCGTGATGGCCTGGCAAAGGTCGCCGTAGTCGTGCACCACCTGGTCGACGGAAAACCCGAGCTCCAGCAACTCCTTGCCGTGGGCGGCGGCGCTGACGCCGATTTCGGACAACGAATGGGCGTCTCCGCCGGAGGCGCCGGAGATCCGCATGCTGGCGGCGGGCAGTCCCTGCTGCTCGGCCTCGAGCGTGCGGGCCAACTGGTCCAGGAACAGCGGGATGCCGTGCTCCAGTTGTTCCGCGGTGGCGGAACGGCGCGGACGCTGCGCCACCTTGTGCTTGCACCGGGCGATCAGCTCGTCGCGGTTGTTGATCAGGAATCGGTGCATCGGGCT
>JAQGMY010000243.1 GCA_028292105.1 Ramlibacter sp. | reverse complement strand
GCAGCTTCAGGATGATTTGCTGGAATGTGAGCATAGGCTGGGGAACGGCGGGGACCGTCCCCGGGTGCGGGCCGGCGGCCCGCGGAAGCTGCGATTTTAGGGGCGGGCGGCGCGACGCCGCCCGAAGTACGCCAGCACCGCCGCCAGCAGTGCCAGCCCCCAGAGTGGCAACAGGCCGAATTCGGACGCCCAGCGGGCAAACACGGTGAGGCCGGTGCCGCCCTCCACGTCGCCCACCAGCACCCCGCGGGTGTGGCGCGGCAGGGCGTGGGTGACGACGCCGAAGCGGTCGATGATGACGGTGGCGCCGGTGTTGGTGGCCCTGATCATGGGCCGCGCGAATTCCAGGGAACGCATGCGGCTGATCTGCAGGTGCTGGTCGATCGCGACGGTGTTGCCGAACCAGGCAATGTTGCTGAGGTTGACGAAGATGGTGGGAGCCTGGGCGGGGTCGGCGAAGCGCGCGGCCAGTTCCTCGCCGAACAAGTCTTCGTAGCAGATGTTGGGCGCCAGCCGCTGGCCGGCCCAGTCGAACGACGCCTGCCCGACATCGCCGGCGTTGAAGTCGCCCAGCGGGATGTTCATCATCCGGGTGAACCACTTGAACAGGGGCGGGATGAACTCGCCGAAGGGCACCAGGTGGTGCTTGTGGTAGCGGTACGCCGATCCGCCGGGCTGGAATCCCATCACCGAATTGGTATAGCCGGCGTCGAAGCTGCCCAGCGGGATGCCGACCAGCGCGGCACGCTTGCCGCTGGAGAAGGTGTCGCGCAAGCCCTCGAGATAGCCCTCCGGCAGCTGGATCGGCAACAGCGGCAGCGCGGTCTCGGGCGCGACCACCAGCTGCGCCGGCGTGTCGCGCAGCATCGTTCCATACCACGTCAGTGCTTCCGGCACGCCGGTGCGGCCCTCGAACTTCTCATCCTGGGGGATGTTCCCCTGCAGCAGGCCCACGGTCAGGCGGCCGCCGGCGGGGGAAGCCACGGCCAGCCGGGACTGCGCGGTGGCGCCGGCCAGCAAGCCGCCGGTGAGCAGGAGCGCCAGCCAGTAATGCCGATTGCTTCTGATGAGCGGCCGGGCCAGCAGCGACAGCAGCCAGGCGATCCACGCGGCCAGCACACCGATGCCGTAGACGCCGATCCAGGGCGCGAACGGCGCCAGTGGGCCGTCGGCGTGCGCGTAACCACCGGCGCCCCAGGGGAAGCCGGTGAAGAGTGTGTTGCGCAGCAGTTCCGCGCCGAGCCAGAGGCCGGCGAACAGGGCGCCGTCCCGCCACGGCCTGCCCGCCTGCGCGCCGGCCAGCAATCCTGCGGCCAAGGCGTAGTAGAGCGCGAGAAAGGCGGCGAGCAACAGGACGGCCAGCGCGGCGAGCGGCGCGGCCAGCCCGCCGTAGACGTGCATGGAGATGTACAGCCACCACCAGGTGCCGGCGAGCCAGCTGGTGGCGAAGACCCACGCCACCAGGGCGCCGCCGCGTGGCCCGGGCTGGCGCTGGAGCAGGCCGGCCAGGATGGCGAGCGACAGGATCTGCAACCACCACAGCGGCTGCCCGTTTGCCGGCCAGGCCATGGAGAACGCCTGCAGCACGCCGGCAAAAGCCGCCACCACCAGCGGCACGAAGCGGGCGCGCAGCGCTTTCAAGCTTCGGTGCCGCTGCCTTCGGCCGGCGAAACCTTGAACCAGCGGACCGCGCCGCCCTTGGTGTGCAGGACCTCGAACTGCAGACCGGCGAGCTGCGTCGATTCGCCGCGCTTGGGAACGTGGCCCATGGTGTGGGCGATCAGCCCGCCGATGGTGTCGAACTCACGGTCGCCGTCGGCGCGTGCCAGCTTCGCGTCGAACGCCTCGTTGACGCGATCGATGGAAGTGTCGCCACTGACGCGATAGGTGCGGTCGGCCAGGCCGAAGATGTCGCCCTCGTCCTCGACGATGTCGAACTCGTCCTCGATCTCGCCGACGATCTGCTCCAGCACGTCCTCGATCGTGATCAGCCCGGCCACCCGGCCGAATTCGTCGATGACGATCGCCAGGTGGTTGCGGTTGCCGCGGAATTCCCGCAGCAGGTCGTTGAGCCCCTTGGTCTCCGGCACGAACACCGCGGGGCGCAGCAGCGCCCGCAGGTTGAACGACGGCGAGCGCTGCAGCTTGAGCAGGTCCTTGGCCAGCAGGATGCCGATGATGTTCTCGCGGTCACCTTCGTAGACCGGGAAGCGCGAGTGCGCGGTGTCGATGACCACGTGGAGGAGGTCGTCGTAGGGCGCGTCTATGCTGATCAGGTCCATCCGGGGGGCAGCGACCATCACGTCGCCGGCGGTGAGCTCCGCCATTCGGATCACGCCTTCGAGCATCACGCGCGACTCCGCCCCGATGATGTCGTTGTCTTCGGCGTCGGCCAGCGTCTCGATCAGTTCCGCCTTCGAGTCCGGCGCGGGGTGGATGAACTCGGCAACCTTCTGCAGGAAGGTGCGCTTGTCCTGCTTCTCATGCGCTGAGCGCGCAGGGTGTGGGTCTGACACGGACGATGGCGGAGTGGGGGGACCGATAGGATACCGGATTGCCCGCTGGCGGGCGACCGCCGGCCGAGGACGGGCGCTGCTTCAGCGGCCGATCTTGCGGCGCGCATCGATGGCGCCGCGCCGGATTTCCTGCAGGCCCGCGAGGAAGTCGCGCACCGTCTTGGCCTGCGCTTTCAGGTGATAGTCCGTCTGCGCCAGCTGTTCCTCGAACATCTCGCTCACGCGGCTGTCGAGGGTGGCTGGCGGCAAGCGCAGGTAGGCCTCGGTCTCCGATCCGGCGCGCTCGAGCGTCGCACCCGCATTGCGGGCGATCTTCAACATGGCCACGTTCACCGACAGCGCGTGGATGAACATCAGCTCCACGCCCTCGTTGCGCGCATGCATGACGGCACGATCGAACA
Organism: Ramlibacter sp.; assembly: GCA_028292105.1. Taxonomy (GTDB): domain Bacteria; phylum Pseudomonadota; class Gammaproteobacteria; order Burkholderiales; family Burkholderiaceae_C; genus Ramlibacter. Next base: position 7,416 of record JAQGMY010000243.1, on the reverse strand, counting down.
GGCGCGAGCCATAGCCGCGGCCGCGCGCCTTCTTGAGGACGGAGACCCCGAACTCCGCGCCGGCGGCGGCACCGCCGTCGACGATGAAAGCCAGGTGCGCCATCGCAATCAGCTCGAGCCGGCGATTGAAGATGCCGAAGATCTCGTCCCGCTCGAAGTCGAGCCGGTCGACATAGAGACGGATCTGTTCGTCCGTGGCCGGGTAGCCGAAGCGCAGGTAGCGGTCGCTTTCGTCGAGCGCCAGGAGGTGCAAGGCGATGCGGTTGCGGTGCCCTGCGCCTAGCGACCGGATCGGTACGAGGGGAATCTGGGGGTTGACGGCGGACAGGGAGCTCATGGCTCTAATTTAAGGGTTTTCCCTGAGCTAGCGAGGAAGAGCTTCCAATGGACAGCGCAGAAAGAGGGGAAAGCGGTCGTAGTGCCGTCAATCAGCCTGTCCGTACGTAAGTTCTACATCGTGCTACAAGTTAAAACAAAGCGTATTCCTCCATGTCCATCTCCTGGATCGATGCCCGACGGTTCACGCGTGCCACCAAGGTGATTGCCGTGGTGGACGTGGTGGAGTCCGTGCGCCTGATGGAGCAGGACGCGCATGAGTTCATCGGCCGCTGGCACGGCTTCGTCAGATTCGTGCAGCAGTGCGTCCCGCCCGAAAGCGGCCGGATGCACAAGAGCCTGGGCGACGGCGTGATGCTGGAGTTCACCGATGCGCAAGGCTGCATCCGGGCCGCGATGGCCATGCAGGCATGGTTCGCGGTAGGCAATTCGCAACGGCCGCCGGAACAGCACGTGCATCTGCGCATCGGCGCCCATCTCGCGGATTTCCTGGCAGACGAATACGACATCTACGGCTCGGACGTGAACCTGGCCGCGCGCATCGCCTCACTGGCGGGGCCGGGCGAGATCGTGATCTCCGCGGCCTTGCGCGACCGCCTCCACGACAGCCTGTCCGGCACGCTGGAGGACCTGGGCGCCTGCCACCTGAAGCACGTGAAGGAGCCGGTGCACGCATTCCGGATCGGGCCGGCCGGTCCGGCGCCGGTGGTGCCGGTGCACCCGGCCCCGACGCAGGCGCTGCGGCCGCGCATCGCCGTTCTGCCCTTTCCCAGCTACCAGCTGGCGGTGGAGGAAGCGACTGGCGAAGCGCTGGCGGACGACATCGTCTGCGCCCTGGCACGCAGCGACCTGCTGCAAGTGGCGTCGCGCCTGGCGACTTCCTCCACCGGCGATGGGACCAGCCTGGATTCGGTGCCGAGATATGTAGGCGCGAACTACGTCCTGAGCGGGTGCTTGCGGGGCCAGGCAGACCAACTCGCACTGTATTCGGAGCTTGCCGATGCCCAGACGGGCCAGGTGGTCTGGGCGCGCAGCTTTCGCGGCGGACGGCGCGACATCGGCTTGCCGGGCGGCGCCCTGTTGCCGCACGTGGTGAGCGCCCTGCACGCGGAAGTGGTCCGCCACGAGGTGGAACGTGCGCGCGGCCGCAGCCTGTATACGCTGGAGGGCTCGACCTTGCTGCTCGGCGGCGTCGGCCTGATGCACCGGCTGGAGCCCGCCGATCTGGAGCATGCCCGCGCCATGCTGGAGCATCTGGCCGAGCGCTGGCGCCGGCACTCCGCGGCGCACGCCTGGCTGGCGCAATTGCACGTGCTGCGGATCCAGCAAGGCATAGGCAGCATGCTGCTTGGCGAAGACACCCTGGCGCGCACCCATTCGGCGAGCGCGGTGCAATGTGATCCGCGCTCTGCATTGGCGCTTGCGATGGAAGGGTGGATGCTGGTCCACGTCGCCGGCGCGTTCGATGAAGCACGTGAACGGTATGCGCAGGCGCTGCTTGCGCAATCCGACCACTCGCTGGCGATGCTGCTGCAGGCCGAACTGCTGGCGCTGTGCGGGCAGGGCGAGGCGGCGCGCGAGTTCGTCCTGCGCGCCGCGGAGGCGCTCCCGCTGCACCCGTTGCGCTACCTGCATGATCACGTGGAGGCGCTCGCGGCCTTGGCCATGAACGACATCACCGCCGCACTGGCGGCCGCACGCCAGTCGTTGCGCCGCAACCCCCGTTACCTGCCGGCGCAGTGCGTCCTGGCCGCCGCGCAGGTCGAGAGCGGGGACGTCACCGAGGCAAAGCGCACCGTGCAGCGGCTGCTGGCGCAGCAGCCGGCCTTCAGGGTGGCCGCGTACGTGGCGTCGCTGCCCCCCGAGGCCCGGATGATTCGGCGCATTGGCACCGACCTGCTCAAGGCACGGGCACCGGCGGGTTGATGCTGGCCGGCCCGGCTGCGCGCAGGGTGCGGCGCTCGGCAGGCTACCAGCGCGCGGGCAGCTTCTTCTTCAGCGTGATCCGCTTGATGCCGAGTTCGACATAGCCGCCCTTTTCAAGGTCCTTCAGCAGTCGGCTCACCATCTCGCGGGAAGCCCCGACCCGGCTGGCTATCTGCTGGTGGGTGATCTGCGTGAGCTCCACCGGTGTTTGCCCCGACGCCGGCCCCTGTTCGCCCTCGAGCGTGTGGATGACGCGCCCGTACACGTCCAGCAAGGCCATCTGACGCGCGGTCTCCGTGGCGGCGCGAGCCCGGCGGATCACCTGCCACACCAGGGAAGTCGCGAAGTCGGGTTCGTCCGCCAGGTGTTGCTGCACGGCACTGCCCGACACCAGCGCGCATAGCGTGGGCTCGAGGGTCATGATGGAGGCGGAACGCGGGCCTCCGTCGAGCGACATTTCTCCGAAGTAATCACCTGCCTGGATCATGCCGAAGGTGATCTCGCGGCCGTTCTCGTCGGTGGCATAGACCTTCACCTGCCCTTGCAGCAGCACGAACAGGGAATCCCCCGGCTCGCCCTCGTTGAGGATGATGGTGTTCTTGCGGTAACTTCGCAAAATGCCGCGGGCCGCAAGGCGGCTGATCGATGGCTCCAGCTTTGCGAAGAGCTTTTGCTGCTCGATGGCAGTCCTGGACACATTCATGGCGTCCTCCCCTGAAGAAACTCTAGCAGGTCGGCTGGCGCCCGCCAACCGCGTCATGCTTAATGCAGCGGCTCGTGCAGGCGCGGCATGCCCAGCGGCGGCAGCACCGCCAGCTTGCCGACCAGCGCACGCACGCCATGCGAGTGCGTCTTGGAGCACATGCTGCGTACGTGGCTCCGGATCGTGGAAACCGCGACGCCCAGTTGACCCGCTATCACCGGCGTGGAATAGCCTTGGCACAGGATTCCGAGGACCTGTTCCTCCATCGGCGTCAGGCCGTGGGTGCGGGCGAAGAAGCAAAGCATCAGCGCATCGCAGACAGAAGCGCGTGAGAACACCAGCGCGATCGTCGGGGTGGCGTCCGCGTTGTCGCTGCGCAAGGGCACGAGGGCGATGCTCAGGTGGGCTTCGTCGCCCGAGCGCAGGGCGATCAGGCTGCGGCGCCCGCTTTCAGCCCGGGCCAGGGCCTGTACGAGGATGCGGGACTGGCGCGCGTCCGCGGTATGCAGGTGGCCATCGTCGACGGACAGCACTTCTCTTCGGGCGAGTTCGTAGCGCGCCGCCTGGTTGGCGTGCATCAGTTGCCCGTTCGCGGAGGCCACCAGCACGCCGTGCGCCAATTCGTCCATCACCAGCGCCAGGCCGCTGCCGGCGCCTTCCATCCGATTGCGGGGCAGCGTCGCCCCTGCTCCCCTCGTCACGGCTTCGTTCATGTCCCTTTTCCCCCTGATTTGCTGGAAAGAATAGGCAAGCTCCTTCGGTTTGGGCAGAGAATTTCAGGGGCCGTGTCGGTGAAGTAATAACCTTGACAGACTGCCCCCTGCGTGCAGCCTGCAGGACGCCATCGGCGCTTCGCTAGACTTGAGCTCCGATGAAAGTAGCGCAATCCATTCGGCTGGCAGTCGCACAGGTGGAGCAACTGCGCGCCGAAAGCGCGCACCTGCCAGGGCTTGCGCAAGGCGTCAGCGCGGTCAAGTTGCTGCAGTCGCGCCGCTTCGCGGGCACCTATTCGGACCTGCTCGCCACGCCGCCCCATGACGCCGCCGCCCGCTTCTTCCTCGAAGAGTTGTATGGCGACCGCAACTTCGCCGAGCGCGACGCGCAATTCGCGCGCATCGCCGGCGCGGTGGAACGGCTGTTTCCCCGCGACGTCGCGGAAACCGCGGCAGGACTGGCAAGCTTGCATGCCTTGACCGAGTCGCTCGATCACGGCATCGCGGCAACGGCGACTCTCCACGACAGCCTCGATGTCACCGGCTATGTCCGTGGCTGGAAGGCGCTCGGACGCCGGGACGACAGGCAGCGCCAACTGGAGATGGTCGTCGGGCTCGGGTCGGAGTTGGCCCGATTGACCCGCACGCACGGACTTCGCCTGATGCTCAAGCTGATGCGGGCACCGGCGACTGCGGCCGGGATGGGGTCGCTGCAGCGCTTCCTGGAAAACGGCTTCGACAGTTTCGGCGCAGTCGCCCGTGTACGCGGCGGCGCTGAGCGCTTTCTGCAGACATTGCGCGAGCGGGAACAAGAGCTCGTCGACCTGCTGTTCGACGGCGACGTTGCGGCCTGCGAAGCCGAACTGGGACGCATCCTAGGACAAGCCCGCTAGGACTGCGACGGCTGGCTGCCCACAATGCGCGCAAGGAGCTCAGAATGAACGACAAGCCGTGGCTCAAGAACTATCCAGCCGGCGTGCCGCACGACGTCGAACCCGCGCAATACAGCTCCCTGACGCAGCTGCTCGAAGAGTCGTTTCGCAAGAACGCGACGCGCCCGTTTTCGGTCTGCATGGAACGCTGGATGACGTATGGCGAACTGGACGAGCACTCCAAGGCTCTGGGCGCCTGGTTGCAGTCCCAGGGCCTCGCGTCCGACGCCAGGGTCGCCATCATGCTGCCGAACATCCCGCAGTTCGCGGTGACGATGGCGGCGGTGCTGCGCGCGGGCTACACGTGTGTGAACGTCAATCCGCTGTACACCGCGCGGGAGCTAGAACACCAGCTGAAGGATTCAGGCGCGACCGCGATCGTCATCCTCGAAAACTTCTGCCATACGCTGTCGGAAGTGATCGAACGCACCGAGGTCAGACATGTGACCGTTACGGCGATGGGCGACCTGTTGGGCGGCACGTACGGCCACTGGATCACCTTCGCAGTTCGTCACCTGGCCAAGATGGTGCCGGCCTACCAGCTTCCCCTCGCTGAAGGTCGCACGGTGACGCCGCTCCCGCGCGCATTGGGGCGAGGCAGCAGTCTGCCTTTGCGGCCGGCGCAACAGACGCTGGATTCGATTGCTTTCCTTCAGTACACCGGCGGCACGACCGGGCTGTCGAAGGGAGCGGTACTGACCCATCGCAACGTCGTGGCGGCGATCCTGCAGGCGGAGGCCTGGTTCACGCCCGCGCTCGGCCGCATTGGTGACGTGAGTCGCACCAACAGCATTGCCGCCCTGCCGCTGTATCACATCTTCGCCCTGACGTTGTGCCTGCTGGCAATCCGCTGGGGCTCGCACATGACACTGGTGCCGAACCCGCGCGACATCGGCAAATTCGTCGAGGTCCTGAAGCGCCGCCCTTTCCACCTGCTGCCGGCGGTGAACACCCTGTTCAACGCCTTGCTGCAGCATCCGCAGTTCCGCAACGTCGACTTCTCCGCCCTTTGCGTGTCGCAGGCAGGAGGAATGGCGGCTTCGGAGGGCACCGCGCGGCAGTGGAGACAGGTGACCGGTTCCGTGATGGTCGAAGGCTGGGGCATGAGCGAGACCTGCGCCATCGGCACCAACAATCCCGTGAATGCCGATGAGTTCTCCGGAACCATCGGGCTTCCGCTGCCCGGCATCGACATCGACATCAAGGACGACGCCGGCGCGTCGTTGCCGCTGGGGGAAGCCGGGGAGATGTGTATCCGCGGCCCCAACGTCACCACTGGCTACTACCGCCAGCCGGAGGAAAACGCGAAAGCCTTCACAGCAGACGGCTTCATGCGCACCGGCGACATCGGCATCATGGACACCAGCGGCTCCACACGCATCGTCGATCGCAAGAAGGACATGATCCTGGTGAGCGGCTTCAATGTGTTTCCCAACGAACTCGAAAACGTGATTTCCATGTGCCCGGGTGTCGTGGAATGCGCCGCAGTGGGTGTTCCCGACGAGAAACAGGGGGAAGCGATCAAGGTGTTCGTGGTGAAGAACGATCCGGCGCTTTCCGAAGAGGATGTGGCTTCGCATTGCCGCCAGAACCTGACCGGCTACAAAGTGCCGAAGTACATCGAGTTTCGCGACGAGCTGCCGAAGACCAATGTCGGCAAGATCCTGCGGCGCGAGTTGCGGGCCACGGCCTGAATTGGCTGTTCCCATGGAGCCCGCCCCCATGCTGCCGCAGGGCGTTACCGTGCTGGAGCGAGGCTGGCTGTCGTCGAACAATGTGGTGATCTGCGGCCGGTCGGCGGCAGCCGTCGTCGACAGCGGCTATTGGACGCATGCGGAGCAGACCGTGCGCCTGGTGGAAGCTGTCGTCGGCACACGGCAGGTGGCGACGCTGGTCAACACGCACTTGCACAGCGACCACTGTGGCGGCAATGCCGCGCTTCAGCAGCGCTTTCCCGGGGTGAGGACCCGCATCCCGCCTGGGCTGGCCGAGGCCGTCCAGGTGTGGGACACCGTGGCTCTCACTTATCAACCCACCGGCCAGTTCTGCCCGCGTTTTACAGCGGATAGCGTGTTGACCCCAGGATCACCCGTGATGTTGGGAGACTCATCTTGGGAGGTCTACGCTGCTCCGGGCCATGACCCGAATTCCGTGGTTCTCTTTGAGCCGGACTCGCGCACGCTGATTTCCGCGGACGCTTTGTGGCAGAACGGCTTCGGCGTTGTGTTCCAGGAGCTCGAAGGTGAACAGGCCTTCGATGAAGTGGCCGAGACGCTGGACCTGATCGAAGACCTGCACCCCACGACAGTCATTCCCGGTCATGGCGCCGTCTTCAGCGACGTTGATGCCGCGCTGGGTCGGGCGCGCAGCAGGCTCGCCGCGTACCAGGCGTTCCCGTCCCGGCATGCAGCGCACGCGGCAAAGGTACTCATCAAGTTCAAGCTCCTGGAGCTGCAACGCGTGCAGATGGACGAACTCGTTGCGTGGGCAGAAAAGACGCCCTACTTCCGCCTCGTCCACACGCGCTGGTTTGCCGATGTTCCTTGGGGAACCTGGCTATCGCAGCTGGTGCAGGAACTGATCAGGTCTCGAGCGGCCGAGCGGGTCGGCAGCCTGTTGATCAACGCCTGAAAGCGGTTCGCCAAAAACAAAAGCCCCGGCATTTCTGCCGGGGCTTCGTCGCTATAACAGCCTGACGATGTCCTACTTTCACACGGGAACCCGCACTATCATCGGCGCAGAGGCGTTTCACTGTCCTGTTCGGGATGGGAAGGAGTGGGACCACCTCGCTATGGTCATCAGGCAT
>JAQGMY010000242.1 GCA_028292105.1 Ramlibacter sp. | reverse complement strand
GGGCTTGGAATCGCGCCAGGTGTCGTTACAGCCTCCTCATGTGGTCAACCACACCGCGTCGGCTGCGCCTAACCTGACACGATTCCAAGCCCCGGCGCAGGCCCGTCCCTCTGCCGCCCAGGCTCCTAGAGCAGGTAACGGGTCGGTGTGTGCCCGTCCAGGGGGCGGACAGCGGCGATGCGCTGGACGAAGCGCGGCGGGGCATCCCGGAAGCCGTCCTCGAAGGCGACGACCCGCAGGTCGGCGTAGGCGCGCAGCAATTCGCCGGGGCCCAGCAGGAAGTCCGACCGCGATGGCTTGCCGACCGTCTCGTTGCCCTGGGCGAAGGTCTCGTGCAGCAGCAGCCCGCCCGGCGCCACCGCGGCGGCGATGGCGCCGAACAGCGGCCGCCACAGATAGTTGGTGACGACCACGGCGTCGAACCGCCGGCCGGCCAGCGGCCAGGGGCCGTTCTCGATGTCGGCCACCACCGTTTCGACGCCACCTTGCAGGGTGGACAGGGCCTCGGCATCTCGGTCAACGCCGGTCACCTGATGGCCGCGCACGGCGAACCAGCGGGCATTCCGGCCCCGGCCGCAGGCGAGGTCCAGGACCGTGCCGCCGGCCGGCACCAGGTGGCTCCAGCGGACGATCCAGTCGGAGGGTTCTTCGGTTCCGTGCATCACGAGCGCGGCCGGACGTCTTCCTTCAGGGCCGCGAGCGCCATCCTGTCGATGAGGCCGGGCATGATCAGCTTCAGGAAGCGCCCGACCTTGCCCTTCGCGGTCATCACGATCTCGCGCTGGCGCCGCTCCATGCCGTCGACGATCAGCCGCGCGCATTCCTCGACCGGCATGGCATCGTCTTCCTTCAGCCCGCTGGACCCCGCCGGCTCGCCCCGGGCATTGAAGCCGCGGTGCCGCAGCTGGGTGGTGACCACGCCCGGATAGGCGATGGTGACGCTCACTCCGCTGCTGCGCAGCTCGGCCCGCAGCGACTCGAAAAAGCCGGTCATGGCGAACTTGGTCGCTGCGTAAGCGCTGCGTCCCGGCACGCCGATCAGCCCGGAGAGCGAGCCGACCGCAACGATGCGGCCCCGCGTCGCCTTGATGTGCGGCAAGGCCGCGTGGGTGCACCAGACCGCACCCCACAGGTTCACCTTCATCAGCGATTCGTACCAGTGCAGGTCCTCCGCCCTGACGTCTTCGAACAAGGCCTGGGCGGAGATGCCGGCGTTGTTGACGAGCGTGTCGATGCGGCCGAACTGCTGCAGGGCCTGGTCGACCAGCGAACGGCACTGCGCCTCCTGGGCGACGTCCATCGGGACGCACAGCACCTGGGCGCCGTGCGCCTTGCACTGTTCGGCGACTGCGTCCAGCTTGGTCTGGCTGCGGCCGGCGAGCACCAGCGCGATACCGGTCTTGTGCCTGGCCGCCAGCTGGCGCGCCATCTCCGCGCCTATGCCGTCGGAGCCGCCGGTGATGATCGTGACATTCATTGGAAACATGCCCAGATCATGTCACCCAGCACGACCATCATCTGCGGGCTGGTGTAAAGGGCGAACACCGCCAGCAGGGCGGCGGTGATGGCCACCCACAGGAGAACTTTCCTGGCCGCCGGACCCATCAGGCCGGCTGCGGCATCGCGCCGCGCTCGATCGGGGTTTCGCGTACCGGCAGGTTGACGATCGCCGCGAACACGCCCAGCGCAATGGCGATGTACCAGACGACGTCGTAGCTGCCGGTGCGGTCGTACAGCACCCCGCCGAGCCAGACGCCCAGGAACGAGCCGATCTGGTGGCTGAAGAAGACGAAGCCGCTCAGCATCGACAGGTGCGCCACGCCGAAGATCTGGGCGATCGCGGCGTTGGTCACCGGCACGGTCGACAGCCACAGCGTGCCCATCACGGCCGCGAAGATGTACACGGACAGCGGCGACAGCGGCGCCCACAGGAACAGCGAGATCGCCAGTGCGCGGCCGAGGTAGATGAAGGCCAGGATCTTGCGCTTGGCGAGCCGCTGGCCCAGGCTGCCGGCGATATAGGTGCCGAACACGTTGAACAGGCCGATCAGCCCCAGCGCGTAGCTGGCGACGTCCGGCGACAGGCCCTTGTCCTTCAGGTAGCTCGGCATGTGCACACCGATGAAGACCACCTGGAAGCCGCAGACGAAATACCCCGCCATCAGCAACTGGAAACTGCGGTACTTGAAGGCCTCGCCGAGCGCTTCGACGATCGTCTGGTCCCGCTTCGGGGCCGCGGCGCCGGTGCCGAAATGCTCGCGCAAGCCGAAGGCCAGCGGCAGGATCAGCAGCGCCACCAGCGACAGCGACAGCAGCGCCTGCTGCCAGCCGAAGTTGCGGATCAGGTAGCCCTCCACCGGCACCATCAGGAACTGGCCGAACGAGCCTGCCGCCGCCGCCACGCCCATGGCCCACGATCTCCTGGCCGGATCGATCTGCCGGCCGATCACGCCGTAGACCACCGCGTACGTGGTGCCGGCCTGCGCCGCCCCGATCAGGACGCCGGCCGTCAGCGTGAAGGTCAGCGGCGTGGTGGTCAGCGCCATGCCGACCAGGCCCAACGAGAACAGCAGGGCCCCGGCGACCAGGACGCGAAAGGCGCCGAAGCGGTCGGCCATCATCCCGGCGAAGATGCCGATGCAGCCCCAGGCGAGGTTCTGGATCGCCAGGGCGAAGGAGAAAGTGCCGCGGTCCCAGTTCTGCGCCTGCGTGACGGGCAGCAGCCACAGGCCGAAGCCGTGGCGGATGCCCATCGAGAGCGTGACGATCATGGCGCCGCAGATCAGGACCTGCGCCATGGAGAGCTTGCGTTCGGCGGCTTGCATGGGCAGGACTGTAATCAGCCGCGCATTCCCCTGCCCGTCGCCGGTCGGACAAGCGCCTTGAAATCTTTGGCGTCCGCTGATGCGGCTTGCACATCAATGGCGCGGAACTGGATGTGTATCCAGTGGAAACCGCCGGCGCGACTACAATGCCGGTCCCATGGCAACCAAACCGTCGACCGAGTATTCCGAAGGTTCCATCCGGGTCCTCAAGGGCCTGGAGCCCGTCAAGCAGCGCCCGGGCATGTACACGCGCACCGACAACCCCCTGCACGTGCTGCAGGAGGTGCTGGACAACGCGGCCGACGAGGCGCTGGCGGGACACGGCAAGCGCATCCGCGTGATCCTGCACGGCGACGGCTCGGCCACCATCGAAGACGACGGCCGCGGCATCCCGTTCGGCCTCCACCCGGAAGAAAAGGCGCCGGTCATCGAACTGGTGTTCACCCGCCTGCATGCGGGCGGCAAGTTCGACAAGGGCAAAGGCGGCGCCTACAGCTTCTCCGGCGGCCTCCACGGCGTCGGCGTGTCGGTGACCAAAGCGCTGGCCAAGCGGCTGGAAGCGACCAGCTACCGCGAGGGGCAGGCCGCCACCATCGTCTTTTCCGGCGGCGACGTCATCGAGCCGCTGAAGATCCGCAAGTCCGGGCCCGACGATCGCAAGCAGGGCACCACCGTGCGCGTCTGGCCGGACCCCAAGTACTTCGAGACCGGCAACCTGCCGATGGCCGAACTGGCGCACCTGCTGCGCAGCAAGGCCGTGCTGATGCCGGGGGTGATCGTCACGCTCACCGACGAGAAGAAGAAGGAAACCCAGACCTGGCAGTACAAGGGCGGCCTGCGCGACTACCTGATGCAGACGCTCAACGGCGACCCGGTGATCCCGCTGTTCGAGGGCGAGGGCTTCGCCGACAGCAACGAGAACTTCGCCGAAGGCGAGGGCGCCGCCTGGTGCGTGGCCTTCACCGAGGACGGCCAGCCGGCGCGCGAAAGCTATGTCAACCTGATCCCCACGACCGCCGGCGGCACCCACGAAAGCGGGCTGCGCGACGGCCTTTTCACCGCCGTCAAGAGCTTCATCGAACTGCACAACCTGCAGCCCAAGGGCGTGAAGCTGCTGCCGGAAGACGTGTTCGCCCGGGCATCCTACGTCCTGTCGGCCAAGGTGCTCGACCCGCAGTTCCAGGGCCAGATCAAGGAACGCCTGAACTCACGCGACGCCGTGCGGCTGGTCTCCAGCTTCGTGCGGCCGGCGCTGGAGCTGTGGCTGAACCAGCACGTCGAGTACGGCCGCAAGCTGGCCGAACTGGCGATCCGCGCCGCCCAGACGCGGCAGAAGGCCGGCCAGAAAGTCGAAAAGCGCAAGGGCTCCGGCGTGGCCGTGCTGCCCGGCAAGCTGACGGACTGCGAGAGCCGGGACTTGTCGCACAACGAGGTCTTCCTGGTGGAGGGCGACTCCGCCGGCGGCAGCGCGAAGATGGGGCGCGACAAGGAATGCCAGGCGATCCTGCCGCTGCGCGGCAAGGTGCTCAACACCTGGGAGGTCGAGCGTGACCGGCTGTTCGCCAACAACGAAATCCACGACATTGCGGTCGCAATTGGCGTGGATCCGCACGGTCCGGGCGATTCTCCCGACCTGAGCGGCCTGAGGTACGGCAAGATTTGCATCCTCTCGGATGCCGACGTGGATGGTTCGCACATCCAGGTCCTGTTGCTGACCTTGTTCTTTCGCCACTTCCCGAAGCTGATCGATTCCGGCAATGTCTACGTGGCCCGGCCGCCGCTGTTTCGCGTGGACACGCCGGCACGCGGCAAGAAGCCGGCGGGCAAGCAGTACGCCCTGGACCAGGGCGAACTGACGGCCATCCTGGACAAGCTGCGCAAGGAAGGGGTCGCCGAAGGCAAGTGGAGCATCAGCCGCTTCAAGGGCCTGGGGGAGATGAACGCGGAACAATTGTGGGAGACGACGCTCAATCCGGACACCCGCCGGCTGCTGCCCGTGCAACTGGGCAAGTTCGACTTCGCCGGCACCGAGAGCCTCATCACCAAGCTCATGGGCAAGGGCGAAGCGGCGGCCCGGCGCGAGCTGATGGAGCTGCACGGCGACTCCGTCGAAATCGACATCTGATCCCATGACCCATGCCGCCGCCGCCACCAACTCCCGCGCCGCGGCGCGGGTGCGCCTGCGGCCGACCATGCAGAGCGACATCGATTTCGTGCTGACCCTGGAGCAGGACCCCGAGAACCTGCCCTTCATCACGCCCTGGGAGCGCACGCAGCACGAGGCGGCGATCCGCTTCCCGGACTTCCGGCATTTCATCGTCGAGGCCGGTCCGGGCCTCGACGCCGCCGGCTTCCTGATCCTGATCGGCTGCCGCAGCCAGAACCATTCGCTGGAACTCAAGCGCATGGTGGTGCAGAAGAAGGGCCAGGGCTTCGGCCGCGCCGCCCTGCGCGTCACGAAGAAGATCGCCTTCGACGACCTGGGGGCGCATCGCTTCTGGCTGGACGTCAAGCGGCGCAACGTGCGCGCCAAGGCGCTGTACGACAGCGAAGGCTTCGTGATCGAAGGCGAGCTGCGCGAGGCGGTCAAGGTGGAGGGCGGCTTCGAATCGCTGGTGGTCATGTCGATGCTCGCCAGCGAGTTCGCCGATCGCCGCGGCCGCGCGCTGGAGCTGCAGGCATGAAGGCGCGCGCCTGGATCGCGGTGCTGGCGGCGGCGGCAGGCCTTGGCGGCTCGATGGCGGCGCACGCGGAGATCTGGGGCTACGTCGACGACAAGGGCGTGGCCCATTTCGCCGCCGAGAAGACCGACGAACGCTACCAGCTGTTCTTTCGCGGCGGCGAAAGCTTCGACACCACCGACGGCGTGAAGACACCGCGCGCGGTGCCGGTGCCGGGCCCGTCGGCGAGCCGGCTGCTGGCCTTCTTCGAGATCTCTCCGAGCTACAAGCAGGTCAAGCAGCACCTGCGGGAAGCGTCGAAGGAGCACGGCATCGACTACGAACTGCTGCAGGCGCTGATCGCCACCGAGTCGGGCTTCGACAGCGCCGCGGTGTCGCCCAAGGGCGCGATCGGGCTGATGCAGGTGATGCCGGCGACGGCGCAGCGCTATGGCGTCTACGGCGACGGCAGGAATCCGCTGGAGCGCAAGCTGACCGATCCGCGCACCAACGTGCGGGCCGGCTCGCGCTACCTGCGCGACCTGATCCGCATGTTCCCCGGCCAGCTGGAGCTGGCCCTGGCCGCGTACAACGCCGGCGAAGGCGCCGTGCAGCGCGCCGGCAACCGCATCCCCAACTACCGCGAGACGCAGAACTACGTCAAGACCGTGATGCAGCTATACGCCGTGCTGAAGCCGCCCCTGATGATCGCGCCGGACGGCAAGCTGCCGCGGCGCGTGCACATGGAGCTGCCCGCGCCCCCGCCGGGTGGCGCCATCGGCCGCGGCAACCTGCCGGCGGGCCGCCGGCCGGGCGTCGACGCCGCCGCCG
>JAQGMY010000225.1 GCA_028292105.1 Ramlibacter sp. | reverse complement strand
ACGCCACCGGTGCAATTCCTCCAGCTGGTGATCAGTGGCGTCGCGCAGGGCTGCATCTACGGCCTGATCGCCCTGGGCTTCGTCCTGATCTACAAGGCCACCGAGACAGTGAGCTTCGCCCAGGGCGAGCTGATGATGCTGGGCGCCTTCGCCGGGTTCGCGGCCATGACCATGCTGCAGATCCCCTTCTGGCTGGCGGCCATGGGCGCCATTGCCGGCATGGCGCTGTTCGGGCTGCTGCTGGAGATGGTGGTGATCCGGCCTATCCTGGGCCAGCCCGCCTTTTCGATCGTGATGCTCACCATCGGCATCGGCTACGTGGCGCGCGGCCTGATCACGATGATCCCGGGCATAGGCACCGAGACGCACACCATGCCGGTGCCGTACAAGGACCAGGTCTGGAACGCCGGGGGCCTGGTGCTCAACGTGGAGCAGATGGTGGTGATCGCCGCCACGGCGGTGTTGTGCGCGGTGCTGTTCGCCGGCTTCCGCTACAGCAAGGTGGGCATCGCGATGCAGGCCGCTTCGCAGAACCAGCTGGCCGCCTACTACATGGGCATCCCGGTGAAGCGCCTGAACAGCCTGGTGTGGGCGCTGGCCGCGGCGGTGGCGGCGATCGCGGGCCTGCTGCTGGCGCCCATCACCTTCGTGCACGCGAACATGGGCTTCATCGGATTGAAGGCCTTCCCGGCCGCGGTGGTCGGCGGTTTCGGCAGCCTGCCGGGTGCGATCGTCGGCGGGCTCATCATCGGCACGGTCGAATCGCTGTCCGGCTTCTACCTGCCGGAGGGTTTCAAGGACATCGCGGCCTACATCGTGGTGCTGGTGATGCTGGTGGTGATGCCGAATGGATTGTTCGGCGAGAAGCTGCGCAAGAAGGTCTGACTCCACCATTTATGCGATTCATCTTCAAGACCGACTACAACCAGGACATCAAGCTTGCGCGGCACGGCGGGCACGTGTTCTGGTACGGGCTGCTGCTCGCCGCCCTGGTCGCCGCGCCCTTGCTGCTGCCGGAGTACCTGCTGGCGCAACTCACCTTCATCCTGATCTACGGCGTGGTGGGCCTCGGGCTGATGCTGCTGGCCGGCTTCACCGGGCTGTTCTCCATCGGCCATGCCGCCTTCTTCGGCGTCGGCGCGTATGCGCAGGCGGTGCTGACGAACATGGGCTGGCCGTTCCCGCTGGCACTGGGCGTCGGCGCCGTGCTGTCCGCGCTCGTGGGCATCGTGGTGGGCCTGCCGGCGCTGCGGGTGAAAGGCATCTACCTGGGCATCGCCACGCTTTCGTTCGGCTTCATCGTCGAAGAGGTGTTCGCGCGCTGGGAAAGCGTGACCGGCGGCAATGCCGGCAAGACGGTGGGCCCGGTGAAGATGTTCGGCTGGACGGCCGACAGCGGCGCCTCCTTCTATTTCGTCTGCCTGGTGGTGGCGGTGCTCGCCACGCTGGCCTGCCTGAACCTGCTGCGCTCGCCCACCGGCCGCGCCTTCGTCGCCATCCGCGACTCCGAGATCTCGGCGCAGAGCATGGGCATCCACCTGGCGCGCTACTAGACCCTGAGCTTCGCGCTGTCGGCGGCGCTGGCCGGCATCGGCGGGGCGCTGTATGCCCACCAGATCCGTTTTCTCTCGCCCGACCAGTTCAACATCATCCAGTCGATCGACCTGCTGCTGATGGTGGTGATCGGCGGGCTCGGATCGATCCACGGCGCCTTCCTGGGCGCCATCTTCCTGATCGGCCTGCCGCAGGCGATCGGCGCGCTGAAGGACTTCCTGCCGGAAAGCGTCGGGCAGGCGCCGGGCCTGAAGGCGGTGGTGTACGGCGCAGTGCTCATCGCATTCGTGCTGTTCGAGCCGCTCGGGCTCTACGGCCGCTGGCTCAAGGTGCGCACCTACCTGCAGCTGTTTCCGTTCTACCGCAAGGGCCTGTTCAAGCGGCAGAAGTCCTTCCTGAAATCGGATCGGCTGAAATGACGGAGATCCTGCTGTCGGCGAAGGACCTCAGCGTGCGCTTCGGCGGCGTGCTGGCCGTCAACCAGGTGAGCTTCGACGTGCGCCGGGGCGAAGTGTTCACGCTGATCGGGCCGAACGGCGCCGGCAAGACCACCGTCTTCAACCTGATCAGCCGCATCTACACGCCGACGACGGGAACGATCGAATTCGAAGGCCGGCCCCTGACGGCGCAGCCGCCGCACCGGATCGCCTCGCTCGGCATCGCGCGCACCTTCCAGAACATCGAACTGTTCGAGCACGCCTCGGTGCTGCACAACCTGCTGATCGGGCGGCACACGCACCGGCGCACCGGCATCTTCAGCGAAATGTTCTTCACCCCCGCCGTGCGGGCGGCCGAGATCGCGGCGCGCCGGAAGGTCGAACAGGTCATCGAGTTGCTGGACCTGCAGCATCACCGCGACTCGATGGTCGCCGGGCTGCCCTATGGCGTGCGCAAGGTGGTGGAGCTGGCGCGGGCGCTGTGCACCGAGCCCAAGCTGCTGCTGCTGGACGAGCCCTCGTCCGGGCTGAACGTGGAGGAAACCGATGACATGGCCTTCTGGATCCAGGACATCCAGCACGAACTGGGCATCACGGTGCTGATGGTGGAGCACGACATGACGCTCGTGTCCAAGGTGAGCGATCGCGTGCTGGCGATGAACCAGGGCGAGGTGCTCGCCATGGGCACGCCGCGCGAGGTTCAGGAACATGCGGGGGTGATCGAGGCTTACCTGGGGTCGGTGGAGGATGTGTCGTCGTTGCGGCGCGAGCCGAGCGCCCCCACCCCGGCCCTCCCCCGGAGCGCGAGGGGGTAAGACATGGATCCGTCGCCCATCTCCGACCAGCCGGTGCTCAAGCTGCTCAATGTCGAGAGCGCCTACGGCCCCATCAAGGCGATCCGCGGCGTCAGCCTGCAGGTGCGGCGCGGCGAGATCGCCACGGTGCTCGGCTCCAACGGGGCAGGCAAGTCCACCATCCTCAAGACCATCAGCGGCATCATCGATCCGCGCAAGGGCAGCATCGAGTTCAAGGGCGAGGACATCACGGCGCGCGACCCCGCCTTCATCGTGCAGCAGGGCTTGTCCCACGTGCCCGAGGGCCGCGAGGTGTTCCCGCTGCTGTCGGTGCACGACAACCTGCTGATGGGCGCCTACACGCGCGGGGACGGGGACGGCGTCGCGCGCGACCTGGAGGCGGTGTATCGCTACTTCCCGGTGCTGCAGGAGCGCTCGACCCAGCACGCCGGCCTGCTTTCGGGCGGCCAGCAGCAGATGCTGGCGATCTCGCGCGCCCTGATGGCGGCGCCCGACCTGATGCTGCTGGACGAACCCAGCCTCGGGCTTTCGCCCAAGCTGACCCGGGAGATCTTCGAGATCGTGGTGCGCATCAACCGCGAGCGCGGCACCTCCTTGCTGCTGGTCGAACAGAACGCCAACATGGCGCTCAACGCGTCCGACTACGGCTACGTGCTGGAGAACGGCCGGATCGTGATGGAAGACACCTGCGCGCGGCTGCGCGAAAAGGAAGACATCAAGGAGTTCTACCTGGGCATGAAGGAAGCCGGCGTGCGCGGCGAGCGCAGGTGGAAGAAGAAGAAGACATGGCGCTGACTGGCAAGGGCATGGCACCCTCATGAGCAAGCTCTGGGACCTCACCGGCATCCAGCCGATCACCACGACCGTGCTGGAAGGCGCCACCCTGCCCGCGATGTTCTGGACCGCGGTCGAACAGCGCGCCGACCAGGTCTGGATGCGGCACAAGGACCTGGGGATCTGGCGCAGCTGGAGCTGGGCGCAAAGCGGCGCCATCGTGCGCGAGATCGCCTGCGGCCTGATCGAGCTCGGCTTGCAGCCGCGCGACACCGCCTCCATCCTTTCCAACACCAGCGCCGAGTGGGTCTGGGCCGACCTGGCGGTGCTCAGTTGCGGCGGCGTGTGCAATGGCATCTATCCGACCGACGCCGCTTC
>JAQGMY010000189.1 GCA_028292105.1 Ramlibacter sp. | reverse complement strand
CCTGCAGGACTTCCAGGTGAAGTTCGAGGTGGTGGAATCGGAAGGCGGCCTGCTGATCGGCGCGCGCCGCAATGCCGAGAACGGCAACTACTACTGGCGCATCACGCAGTGGGTCATGCCTTGCTTCACCGCGATCCCACCGCGCGGCGACCATCCGATCCACGGCCATTTCTGGATTCCCATCGACGACGAGAACTGCTGGTCCTGGAGCTATGACTACCATCCGGTGCGCGACCTGACCGACGCCGAAGTCAAGGCGATGGACGACGGCCACGGCATCCACGTGGCGCTGATCCCGGGCACTTTCCGTCCGGTGCAGAACAAGGACAATGACTACCTGATGGACCGCGCGGCGCAGAAGGCCGGCATTTCCTACAGCGGCATCTCGGGCATCGCGATCCAGGATTCTTCGCTGCAGGAAAGCATGGGCCCGATCGTCGACCGCTCCAAGGAAAACCTGGTGTCGACCGACAACGGCATCATCATGGCGCGTCATCGCCTCAGGAAAGCCGCCCAGGCCGTGCAGAAGGGCCAGTTGCCGCCGGGACGCGACACCGTGACGCACCGCGTGCGTTCGGCATCCCTCGTGCTGCCGCCGGACGTCGCGTTCAAGGATGCGGCGAAGGAAGCGCTGATCGCCAAGGAAGGCGTGCCCCAGGCTTCGGTCTAAACCCCGCGCCCTGGGCCGGAGTCCGGAGCAGGGCGTTATCGCGTCTGCCGCGAGCGGTCCCGGCGGCGCAGCCGCAAGGCCCGCGGCGGTTGTGATACGCATCGCAACCGCGGCGGGAAACGACCGCGAAAGGCATGTAATCATCATGGAAGTCATCAGCAACTCGCGCGCCGCCACCGATACCCGGCATCGGATCGCGCATCCCAATTCACATCCGCGCCAGATCAAGGTGGTCGGCATCGGCCCCGGCGGTTCCGCCTCGACGGCCAAGCTGCTCAGCCGCGGACTGCGCAACGTGCAGGTGGTGGACGCGCCGGCGGGCAGCAGGACCGCCTCTTCGCCGGAGGAAATGCTCGAGACGATCAGGGCGCAGGGCGTCGACCTCGCGCAATCGCTCAAGGGCGCCGACATGCTGTTCATGGTGGCGCATGCCACCGACGATGTCGGCATCGCGCCGGTGATCAAGCATCTGGGCCGGCAGTCGAATGTGCTGATTACCGGCATCCTGATTCAAAACAAGCAGCAAAGCAGCGAAGCGACGCTTGAAATACTGCGCGGCGCGTCCGATATGCTGATCGTGGCGTCCGACGATAGTTATGTCGCCGACATGCTCGAAGAACTGGGCGCCTGACGGCGTCCCCGCAAGACGCCTTCCACTTTGGCAAGGCAACTGGATTCGGGGCGCCGCAAGCGGCGCCCTCTCAAGATACTCAGGAGATAGTTTCATGCAATTCCAAAACAAATCCGCCGGCGCCAGCCTTGGTTCGCCGCGCCGCCGTACCGGCTTGCGCGTCGCGCTCGCGACCGCGCTGCTCGCATGCGGCGTCGCCCACGCGGCCGATCCCTGGCCCACCAAGCAGCCGGTCCGCATCGTCGTTCCGTTTACGCCGGGCGGCACGTCCGACACCCTTGGCCGCCTGGTCGCGCAAAAGCTGACCGAGAGCATGAAGCAGACCTTCGTGGTCGAAAACCGCCCCGGCGCGGGCGGCGTCATCGGTTCCGATTTTGTCTCGAAGGCCGCGCCGGATGGCTACACGCTGGTGGTGTCAGGCGTCGCCTCGCACGCGATCGCGCCCTCGCTGTCGAAGAAATTCCCCTATGACCCGATCAAGGATTTCACCCACATCGCGCTGTTCGGCGGACCGCCCAACGTGCTGGCCGTCAACAACAACGTGCCGGCCAAGACGCTGAAGGAATTCATCGCGTATGCGAAGTCCCAGCCGGGCAAGCTCAACTACGGTTCGCCCGGCAACGGCACCATGGGCCACCTGTTCGCGGAACAGCTCAACATGACGGTCGGCATCGACCTGTCGCACGTTCCGTACAAGGGCGCGGGACCGGCGGTGGGCGACCTGATGGCGGGCCACATTCCGGTGATCTCCACCACGCTGACCACCGCGGCCGGACAGATCAAGGCAGGCAAGGCGCGCGCCATCGCGATTTCGTCGCGGTCGCGGGTGCCGGATTTCCCCGATGTGCCGACCTTCGCCGAACTGGGCTATCCGGCCGCGACGTCGGTGACCTGGTTCTCGCTATCCGGCCCGCCGGGATTGCCGCAGGAGATCGTCACCAAGCTGAACACCGAAGTGCGCCGCATCCTGCAACTGCCGGACGTGCGCGAGAAGCTGCGTCCGGAGGGCATCGAGCCGGGCAACCTCGATCCGAAGGCATTCACCGAATTCGTCGGCGCCGAGATCAAGCGCTGGGCGCCGGTGGTGAAGGCGTCGGGCGCCACGATCGACTAAGGGATTTCGATGCGCGCTTCGGAAGAAGCGCTGCGGCAACACCAGGAAAAGCGGGCCTCGTGCCTGCTTTTCGCCCATCTGGGCCGGCGTTTTCGGCGCGGTAGGGGTTTGCGTCCGCGGCGGCGTTCCGGGGCGGGTAGCGAAACCATGATCGAGCCGCTGGACAAAGAAGCATGCGCAACCTATAATTATCTTAGATATCTAATGATTGTGGCGTCGCCCGGCCAAGCATCCTCCCGATTGGTTTGCGGCTCGCTCGAGTTCCGTGCTGTCGTTCAACTTAGGAGACACGAAATGCTTACCAAGGAAGAGAATGAACTGCTGTGCCGCGTCGAGGGCAATGCTCCGATGGGCCAGCTCATGCGCCGTCACTGGCAGCCGGTCTGCCTGATCGAGGAAGTCAGCGAGCCCGACGGCGCGCCCGTCAAGGCCCGGGTATTCGGGGAAGACCTGGTCGTGTTCCGCGACAGCAGGGGACGGGTCGGCATCATGGACGAGTACTGCCCGCACCGCCGCGCTTCGCTGGTCCTCGGCCGCAACGAAGACAACGGCCTGCGCTGCCTGTACCACGGCTGGAAGATGGACGTCGACGGCAACGTGCTGGAAATGGCGTCCGAACCGGCGGCCAGCGCGCTGGCCCAGAAGGTCAAGCACAAGTCCTATCCGGTGAAGGAGTGGGGCAGCATGGTTTGGAGCTATTTCGGCCCGGCCGAGACCGTGCCCGAGTTCACGCCGCCGGCTTGGGCGCCGACCGCCGACACCCGCGTCAGCGTCGCCAAGGCCCTGATCCCCTGCAACTGGGCGCAGATCCTCGAAGGCGCGATCGATTCCGCGCACAGTTCGAGCCTGCACTCGTCGGACATGGTTCCGGCACGCGTGGGCGGCGCCGAAGCCACCGAAAAAACCTGGCTGCGTCCGTCCACCGACAAGGCGCCGCGCATGCAGGTGCAGCGCGGTTCCTACGGATTCCGCTATGCCGCGATCCGCCGTCCGCTGACCAACGCGGCCACGCACGACTACGTGCGCTCCACCGTGTTCGTCGCGCCGGCCACCGCGCTGATCCCGCCCAACAATCTGTACAACGTCGCCAACATCAACGTGCCGATGGACGACACCAGCACCGCGTTCTACTTCATCGCCTGGGGCGACCCGGCGCAGACGCCCCAGACCGAGACCTGGCGCAAGTTCCTGGGGCAGACGCTGGGCGTCGACCTCGATGCCGAATACCGGCCGCTGCGCACCAGGCACAACCGCTTCTGGCAGGACCGCCAGGCGATGAAGGCGGGCAACTTCACCGGCATCACCGGCTTTCCCAACCAGGACATCGCGATGTGGGTGACCATGGGCCCGATCGCCGATCGCTCGCACGAGCGGCTGGGCGCGAGCGACCTCGCCATCGTCGAATTCCGCAAGCAGATGCTCGACGCGGTGCGCGCCTTCCAGCAGGGGCAGCCCGCCATCGGCACCGGCGAGCTGGCCCTGCCGACCACCGTGTGCTCCTTCCAGGCGATCGTTCCGAAGTCGACCGACTGGCGCGAGTTCAATGCCAGGCCGGTAGGCCATGGCGGGACCGGGCCGGAGCTGGAACCTTCGTACAGCGTCGGCCAGTAAGTCACACCCCATGGCGCACACCGACACCCAGATGCCGCTCGCGGTGGCGCGCATCGAAGACGTCGCGCTGGGCATCCGCAGCTTCGAGCTGGTCCAGCGCGATGGCACCGAGTTGCCGGCCTTCACGCCAGGCTCGCACGTGAAGGTGCAGACGCCTGGCGGCGCGGTGCGCAAGTACTCGCTGTGCGGCGACCCGGCCGATCGCCACCGCTACGTGATCGCAGTCAAGCGCGAGGAAGCCGGCCGCGGCGGCTCCGCCAGCATGCACGAGCAACTGCGGCAGGGCGACGTGCTGCCCACTTCGTTGCCGGACAACGCGTTCCCGCTGGTGGACAAAGCCAAGGCCTACCTGTTCATCGCCGGTGGCATCGGCATCACGCCAATCGTCTCGATGATCCGCTCGTTCGGCGAGCTGCCGCCGGCGCCCTGGAAGCTGGTGTACCTGGGACGCGATCGCGCCAGCATGGCGTTCGTCGACGACCTGATGCAGCCGCCGTGGAAAAGCCAGGTACGGGTGCACCACGACGGCGGCGACCCCGACAAGGCCTTCGATCTCTGGCCACTGCTGGAGAAGCCGAACACGGCGCACGTCTACTGCTGCGGCCCGCGCGGCCTGATGGAAGGCGTGCGCGACATGACCGGGCATTGGTCGCCGGGCAACATCCACTTCGAGAGCTTCAACGAAGGCGGTGGCGTCCACGCGGACGACCAGCCGTTCCAGGTCCAGCTGGCGCGCAGCGGCCTCGCCTGCGAGGTGCCGGTCGGGCGTTCCATCCTCGAAGTGTTGCGCGAGCACGGCTGCCAGGTGGCATCGTCGTGCGAGAGCGGCACCTGCGGCACCTGCAAGACGCGTTTGCTCGAAGGCACGCCCGACCACCGCGACATGGTGCTGATGCCGGACGAACAGGAGACTTCGATCATGGTCTGCGTATCGCGGGCGAAGTCGCAGCGCCTGGTGCTCGATCTATGAGCGCCGCGGCGGAGCCGATCCGCATCGGGGTGGCCGGCCTCGGGCGCGCGTTCACGCTGATGCTGCCCACCTTCCTGGCCGACGCCCGCGTGCGCCTGGTGGCGGCATGCGATCCGCGCGCGGAAGCACGCGCGCGCTTCACCGCCGACTTCGATGCGCCCGCTTTCGAGGACATCGCCGCACTCGCCGCCCATCCTGAAGTGGAAGCCGTGTACGTGGCGACGCCGCACCAGTTCCACGCCGCCCACACGCTCGCCGCCGCCGCCGCCGGCAAGCACGTCCTGCTGGAAAAGCCGATGGCGCTGACGCTGGCGGAGTGCGACCTGATGATCGGCGCCTGCCGGGCCGCCGGCGTGCGACTGATCGTCGGCCACTGCCACAGTTTCGACGCGCCCTACCTGCACACGCGCGCCCTGCTGCGCTCGGGCGACTTCGGCCGGGTGCGCATGATCCAGGCCCTGAACTACACCGACTTTCTCTACCGGCCGCGGCGCCCGGAAGAACTGCAGACTTCCGCCGGCGGCGGTGTGGTCTTCAGCCAGGCCGCGCACCAGGTCGACGTGGTGCGCTTGCTCGCCGGCAGCCCGGTGGAACGCGTGCGCGCGGTCACGGGCGCCTGGGATCCGGAGCGCGACACGGAAGGCGCGTACGCGATGCTGATGTGGTTCCGGGACGGTGTCTTCGCTTCGCTCAGCTACAACGGCTACGGCCACTTCGACAGCGACGAGTGGACCGGCTGGATCGGCGAGATGGGAGCGGCGAAGAATCCCGCCGACCATGGCGGGGCCCGCCGGCGGCTGGCGCAGGCCGGCAGCGCCGCGCAAGAAGCGCGGCTGAAGAACGCCGGCACCTACGGCGGGCCGAGCTACCAGCCGCCCCAACCCGCCGCCGCGGCGCTGCATCAGCACTTCGGACCCGTGATCGTTTCGTGCGACCGCGCCGACCTGCGGCCGGTGCCGGATGGCGTCTGGATCCACGGCGACGCGCAGAAGCGGCACGAAGCCTTGCCGCCGCCCGCCGTACCGCGCTCCGAAGTGATCGACGAGTTGCATGCGGCCTTGCGGGCCGGCACCGATCCGCTGCACGACGGCCCCTGGGCGCGTTCCACGCTGGCGGTGTGCCTGGCCTTGCTGCGCTCTTCGAAGGAGCAGCGCGACGTGGCGATCGAGCCGAGAATTTGCAGGGTGTGCAGCTTCGCTGCGCACCGTCGCCGGCCGCAAGGTGCGCAGCAAGCTGCACACCCTACGAACCCAGCTCCGCTCAAAGCGACGTGGCGATCGACCCGTGACCTGTAGGGTGTGCAGCTTCGCTGCGCAGCATCGGCGGCCGCACGGTGCGCAGCAAGCTGCACACCCTACGGACCCAGCTCCGCTCAACGCGATGCAGCGATCGACCGGCCACCCGTAGGGTGTGCAGCT
>JAQGMY010000018.1 GCA_028292105.1 Ramlibacter sp. | reverse complement strand
GGGCTTCCTGGCCCCACCGCTCGATCTGCAGCGAAGGATCGGCGCACTCGCAGCCCAGCGGATAGTCGGAATCGTCGAAAGCACTGCTGGCGAAGGAATCCAGCATCACCGGCATGGCGGCGGCACTGGACTGCGTGGTCGGCTGCATTTCGGTCATGGCGGAACTCCCTCGGTTGGTGTGGCCATTGTTCGCTACCGATCCACCGTGGCTTATCCGTAGGCTGCCCAATGCAGCGTAGGAGCTCGCCTACCGCCGCGTACCACTTCGTGTTTTTCCCCGTGCCGCAGGCGCCACGTTGCAGGGTTGCGCCGCTTGCGCGGCGCCGTTCAGGCGTGCACCGCAGGCTTGCCGCGCAGTTTGCGCAGCAGGCTGTAGCCGGCGACCAGGACCGCACCGGCGACCATGCCGACGATCGCATCGAACAGCATCCCGAGCGGCGTGCCCCAGGCCCCGCTGTCGGAGGTGACGTCCTCGATCGCATGGTGCAGCGGCGGCAAACCGTGCTCGAGGATGCTGCCCCCCACCAGGAACATGGCGGCGGTGCCGGCGATCGACAGCCCCTTCATCATCCACGGCGCGGCCCGCAGGATGCCATGGCCGATGCTCCTTGCCAGCGCACTGGCGCGACGGGTGAGATAGGCGCCGAAATCATCGAGCTTGACGATGCCGGCGACCAGGCCGTACACGCCCACCGTCATCAGCAAGGCGATGCCGGTGAGCGCCGTGACCCGGGTGATGAAATCCGCTTGCGCCACGGTGCTCAGGCCGATCACGATGATCTCGCCCGAGAGGATGAAGTCGGTGCGGATCGCGCCCTTGATCTTGTCTTTTTCCACCTGGCGCAGGTCGACCGTGTCGTCCATCAACGCTGCATGCAGCTCCTGCTGGTGCGCCTCGTCTTCCTGCCGCGAGTGCAGCAGCCGGTGCGCCAGTTTCTCGGCCCCCTCGAAGCACAGGTAGGCACCGCCCACCATCAGCAGCGGCGTCACGGCCCAGGGTGCGACCGCGCTGATGGCCAGGGCTGCCGGCACCAGGATCGCCTTGTTCAGCAGCGAACCCTTGGCGACCGCCCACACCACCGGCAGTTCGCGCTCGGCGCGCACGCCCGACACCTGCTGTGCATTCAGCGCGAGGTCATCCCCCAGCACGCCGGCCGTCTTCTTGGCGGCGACCTTGGTCAGGACGGCGACGTCGTCCAGGATGGTGGTGATGTCGTCGAGGAGCGCAAGCAGGCTGGAGGCCATCGTCGGGATTCTGGTTGGAGTGCGCCGATTATCATGAAGCCATGCAGGATCAGGGGGCGGCGCCCGTCATCTACCGCGCGCTCATGCGCCCTTCGGGGCGGGCCTTCGAGGCGCGCGCGGATCGCAGCCTGCTCGCGTCGGCCAACGCCGGCGGGCTCGACCTGCCCAGCTCCTGCCGCAACGGCAGCTGCCGGACCTGCCTGAAGCCGCTGCATGCAGGCACGGTGCATTACAGGATCCCCTGGCCTGGACTGCTGCCGGAGGAAAGGCACAGCGGCGCCTGGGTGCTGCCGTGCGTGGCTTTCCCCTCTTCGGATGTGGTGATCGGCGATTGAGGCTGGCCGCAGGCCACGTCACCGGGCGCGTGGTGCGCCGCCGGCTTCAGTAGTTGCCCGTGCGGTACGGGCTGCGTGGCACGTACTTGTGCTCGCCGTCGGGGATCGGCTCCGCCTTCGGGTCCGGACGGTGCTGGACCGCGTTGCTGCCGTCGGCGGGCGGCGGCCCGCGGCGGCCACGTGCGGACTCCGCCTGTGGCTTCGGCTTGCTGGAA
The DNA here is from genome assembly GCA_028292105.1 of Ramlibacter sp. GTDB lineage: Bacteria > Pseudomonadota > Gammaproteobacteria > Burkholderiales > Burkholderiaceae_C > Ramlibacter. Next base: position 13,303 of record JAQGMY010000018.1, on the reverse strand, counting down.
CGTCGGTAGAGGTTCATGCATGCACATTAGGAGTGGGTCCCCGGCCCTGTTGTAGGACGCCGGCCATGCGCGTGTCCGATAGTTACCGACGAAGCCCGTGCAGGTCTGCCAACAATGGCATAGTCCCGCGCATGCGCGGCTTGCTTTTGATGCTTCTCCTCCTGGGTGCTGCCGCCGCACCCGCGGCCCCCGTTTCCTTCGAGGACACGATGGCGCAGCGCACGCTGGCCTGCACGGCCTGTCATGGCCGCGAAGGCCGCGCCGGTCCCGACGGTTACTACCCGCGGATCGCCGGCAAGCCGGTGGGCTACCTGTACAACCAGCTCCTGAACTTCCGCGAGGGCCGCCGGCACTACGGGCTGATGACCGGGCTGCTCGACACGCTGTCTGACGACTACCTGTACGAAATCGCGCAGCACTTCGCCAACCTGGACGTGCCCTACCCGGCGCCGCAAGCCGCCACGGCACCGGTCGAGGTGCTGCAGCGAGGTCGTGAGATCGCGATGCAAGGCGATGCGGAGCGGCGGGTGCCGGCTTGCGCCACCTGCCACGGCAAGGCCCTCACCGGAACCGAGCCGAACGTGCCGGGGCTGCTGGGACTTTCGCGGGACTACCTGAACGCACAACTGGGCGCCTGGCGCACCGGGCAGCGCCGGGCACTGGCGCCGGACTGCATGGCGGAGATCGCACGTCGCCTGCCGGCGGAAGACCTGTCGGCGGTGACGGCCTACCTTGCCGCCGAGCCCTTGCCCAGGAACCCGCATGCGGTACGGGCCCCAGTGGCCGCCCCCGCAGCGGTGCGCAAGGGCCGCAAGCCGGTGCAACCGGCCGCAACGCCGGAGCCGCCCGGCTTGCGTTGCGGCTCGGCGCAGCGCCCGGTGGCGGGGGTCTCCCGATGATGCGGCGGGTGGTCTGGGCGCTGGTGGTGCTGGCGGCGCTGCTGGCCGGCGCCGTGGCCGTGGTCTGGCTGTCGAATTTCCAGGGCGGCTCGCGGATCCACGACGTCGCACCCAGCAACGCTCCCGCCAGCGACCAGGTGGCGCGCGGTGCCTACCTGGCGCGCGTCGGCAATTGCGCCTTGTGCCACACGCAGCGCGGTGGCGCCGCGTACGCCGGGGGCCGCCCCGTGGCGACGCCTTTCGGCACCGTCTACGGGAGCAACCTCACCCCGGACGCCGAAACCGGCATCGGCCGCTGGTCCGCGGCGCATTTCCGCCGCGCCCTGCAGGAGGGCCGCTCGCGCGACGGCCGCCTGCTCTACCCCGTGTTCCCGTACACGCATTTCAGCCGCGTGACGGATGCCGATGCCCAGGCGCTGTTCGACTACCTGCGCAGCCTGCCGCCCGTGAGCAAGCCCAACCTCGACCACCGGCTGCGCTGGCCCTACAACACGCAACTGGCCCTGGCGCTGTGGCGCACCATGTACTTCAAGCCGGAACGGCACGTGGACGACCCGTCGCGCTCGCGTGACTGGAACCGCGGCGCCTACCTGGTGCAGGGCCTGGCGCATTGCGGCGCCTGCCACACCGCACGCAACGCGCTGGGCGGCATGCGTGACGTGATGGACCTGTCGGGCGGGCTGATCCCGATGCAGAACTGGTACGCCCCTTCGCTGGCGTCGGCCAGCGAAGCGGGTGTCGCCGACTGGAAGCTCGAGGACATCGAGAAGTTGCTGGCCACCGGCACCTCGCCGCGCAGCACCGTGCTCGGACCGATGGCCGAAGTCGTGCTGCACAGCACGCAGTTCCTCGACCCCGGCGACATCCGGGCGATGGCCGTGTACCTCAAGGAGCTGCCACCGGCGCCGGCGGACACCAACCCGCTCGAGGTGCCGCGCGCCGCCGCCAGCGTGCTGGAGCGCGGCGGCAAGCTGTACGAGCAACACTGCGCCGCCTGCCATGGCGCGCAGGGTGAAGGCGTGCGCGGCGCCTACCCGACGCTGGCCGGCAACCGCGCAGTGACCATGCCGGTCACGGCGAACCTGGTGCAGGTGGTGCTCAACGGCGGCTTTCCGCCGGCGACGCGGGGCAATCCCCGGCCTTTCGGCATGCCGCCCTTCGCGACGGTGCTGCCGGATGCCGACGTGGCGGCCGTGCTCACCTACATCCGCTCGTCCTGGAACAACAAGGCGGCCCCGGTGTCCGAGCTCTCCGTGACCCAGCAACGCAGCAGCACCCGCAAATAGGGCGCGGCCCGCCATGACCTTGCGACGCGTCCGCCTGCCTCCCGAGATCCGCGGCCAGCTCTGGCTGGGGTCGATGCCGGGGCGCTTCGAAGCGTGGACGGCGTTCGAGGCGAAGGCCGAACGCAACCGGCTGGCGATGGTGGTGTGCCTGACGCCGCGCACCGAACTGGCCGAGCTCTCGCCCGACTACCACGCCGCCGTCGTCTCCGGCCGCCTCGGCTTTCGCTGGCTGCAGGTGCCGATGCGCAACTTCGGCTCGCCCGAGGAGCCGGCGGCTTTCCGCCGCGACGTGCAGGCGATCGCCGCCGCGGTGCGCACAGGCGACGCCGTGATGCTCCACTGCGCCGCCGGCATAGGCCGCACCGGCACCGCCGCCGCTTGCGTCCTCAAGGCGCTCGGCCTGGAGTCGACCGAAGCGCTGGAGCGCGTCCGCGAGGCGGGTTCCAACCCGCAGAACGCGGAGCAGTCGGGCCTCGTCGACTGGTTCTGAGCGGGACCCGTAGGGTGTGCGAGCTCGCTCGCGCACCACGACGGCGGTGGATGGTGCGCGAGCGGAGCTCGCACACCCTGCGAAGTCGCCTACCTGGCGAAGGGGTTCGCGAACACGAACATCATCGCGACGCCGACGCCGATCAGGAAGTTGGCGTCGATGAGGCCGGCCAGCAGGAACATCTTGGTTTGCAGGGGTTCCATCATCTCGGGCTGCCGCACCGCGCCGTCGATGAAGCGGCCGCCCATGGCGCCTATGCCCAGGCAGGCGCCGATCGCGCCCAGACCGATGATGAGACCGCAGGCCAGCGCGATGAGGCCGGTGTCTGTCATGGTGAACTCCTTGTCGTTGAACCTGCACGCATGGTGCCGGTTCGCCGTCATGCCGGCGATGACGTCGGAGGTAATGGCCAGATGCGCTGGTCGCGCACCGCGGCCAGCGCACGCACGTCGACGCGATCGGGCGCGAGTTCCTGCAGGGGCAGCAACACGAAGGCGCGTTGGCCCATGCGCGGGTGCGGCACGGTCAGCGTGGGGCTGTCGATGCGCTCGTCGCCATGGAGCAGGAGATCGAGATCCAGGGTGCGGGGCGCGTTGCGGTAGGGGCGCTCGCGGCCGGCGGCATGTTCCAGCTGTTGCAGTTGCGCCAGCAGCTCGAACGCATCGAGGCCGGTCGCGAGTTCGGCGACCGCGTTGAAATAATCAGGCCCGCCGGCATCGACCGGCGCGCTGCGATAGATGCGCGAGGCGCGCAGCAAGCGTGTCTGCGGCAGGTGCGCCAGGCCGGCCAGGGCCTGCTGCAGCGCCCGCTGCGGGTTGCCGAGGTTCGCACCCAGGCCGACATAGGCTGTCACGGCCGCGCGCATGGCCCGGCGCCGCTTTCAGTCGGCGGCGGAAGAGGACTGCCCTTCGCTGCCGCCCTGCCCCGCGGGTTTGCGGCGCCGCCGCCGGCGCTTGCGCGGGGCGTCGCCGCCGTCCTCGCCTTGCGCCGCTTCACCGTCGCCCGACGCTTCGCTGCCTTCGGACGGCGCGCGCGCTTCCTCGCGGGGCGTCTCGTCGGCGGACTTGGGCTTGACCGTGCGCACCTTGCGCTGCTGCTTTTGCAGCTCGTCGCGCAGTGCTGCCACCAGGTCCTCGCGGACGGTGTCGCTGGCCTGGCTGAATTCCTGCCACCAATCCGCCAGCACCGCGTCGACTTCGCCGATGTCGGCGCGCAGGCGCATGAAGTCGAAGGCGGCGCGGAATCGCGGCTGCTCCGCCAGGCTGAAAGGCGTGTTGCCGGTGCGCTTCTCGAAGCGCGGCTGCATCATCCAGATCTCGCGCATGTCCGCGCCCAGCTTGCCACGCCCGGAGATGTCGCCGATGCGCGACTCGAACACTTCGTCGATGGCGTCCTGCAGCGCCGGGAAGGGATGCTGCTTGCGGTTGAGCCGCGCGTTCCAGCCGTCCCGCACCTCGGCCCACAGCACGCAGGCCAGCAGGAAGCTCGGGGCGACCGGCTTGTTCTCGCCCACGCGCCGGTCGGTATCCTGCAAGGCTGCGCGCACGAAGGGCTGGTCGGCGCGTTCGACGATCAGGTCCAGCAGCGGATAGATGCCGCGCGCCATGCCGAGGGCCTTGAGCTGCTCGATCGTGGCGATCGAATGGCCGGTCTGCAGCAGCTTGAGCATCTCGTCGAAGAGGCGGCTTTGCGGCACTTCCTGCAGCAGCTCGAGGCTGGGCAGCAGCGGCGCCTTCGTCTTCGGCTCGATCTTGAAGCCCAGCGCCGCCAGCTTGGCCGAGAAACGCACCGCGCGGATGATGCGCACCGGGTCCTCGCGGTAGCGGGCCACCGGGTCGCCGATCATGCGCAGCAGCCGCTTCTTGGCGTCGGCGATGCCATTGTGATAGTCCACCACCACCCGCCGCTCCGGGTCGTAGTACATGGCATTGATGGTGAAGTCACGGCGCGCCGCGTCTTCCTCCTGCGGGCCCCAGACGTTGTCGCGCAGCACCCGGCCGGTGGAGTCGACGGCGTGCTTCATGCCGGCCAGTTCGCTCTTGCTGGTGCGCTCGTTGCCCGCCACCTGCTCGGCGGCCGCGTTGTCCAGGTAGGCCCGGAAGGTCGAGACCTCGATCACCTCGTGCTCGCGGCCGCGCCCGAACACGACGTGGACGATCCGGAAGCGCCGCCCGATGATGAAGGCGCGGCGAAACAGCGCCTTCACCTGCTCGGGCGTGGCGGTGGTGGCGACGTCGAAGTCCTTGGGCCGCAGGCCGAGCAGCAGGTCGCGAACGGCCCCGCCCACGATGTAGGCCTCGAAGCCGGCTTCCTTCAGGCTGTGGACCACGCTCAGCGCCCGCTCGTCGACCAGGGTGGGGTCGATGCCGTGCACTTCAGGGCCGACCTCCTGCCGTTTGCCGAATTTCGGCTTGCGTCCAGCGCCGCCGAGCAGCTTGTCGATGAATCTTTTGATCATTGCTTGTCGAAGAGGTCAAGTATGCGCCAGCCGCGTTCGAGTGCGACGGCGCGCAGCCGCGCGTCCGGATTGGTGGCCACCGGGTGGTCCACCTTCTGCAGCAGTGGCAGGTCGTTGGTGGAGTCGGAGTAGAAGGTGGTCTCCACGTCCGGCCAGTCGAGGCCGCGCGCGGCCAGCCATTCGGTCGCGCGCACCACCTTGCCTTCCCGCATGGAGGGTACCCCGGCGATTTCGCCGGTGATCCAGCCGGAGGCGTCGCGCTCCAGCCGCACGGCGATCAGCTCCGTCACGCCCAGTGCGGCGGCGATCGGGCGCGTGACCAGTTCGTTGGTGGCGGTGATGATGGCGACCTGGTCGCCTTGCTGCTGGTGGCCGCGCACCAGGGCGAGCGCCTGCTCGCGCAGCGCGGGCTGGATCCAGTCACGCATGAAGCGCTGGTGCGCCTGCACGTACTCCGCTTCGCCCCGCTTGCGGATCGCCGCGACGGCGAAGCGCACGTAGTCGTGCACATCGAGGGTGCCGGCGACGTAGTGGGCAAAGAATTCGTCATTGCGCCGCTTGAACTCCACCGGGTCGGTCCAGCCGATCTGCTGGGTGAATTCGCCCCAGGAATAGTCCGAGTCGATCGGCAGCAGCGTGTGGTCCAGGTCGAAAAACGTCACGCGAGGTTTGGCGCAGCTCACTCGTTCTCCAGCATCGATTTGATCAGGGGGATGGTGATGGCGCGCTGCGCCTGCAGCGCATAGGCGTCCAGGTGCTCCAGCAGTTGCATCAGGCTGCCCAGGTCGCGCGAGAAACGGTGCAGGATGAAGTCCATCACGTCGTCGCCGAGGAACACGCCGCGCGCGTCCGCCGCCTGGCGCAGCACCGCGCGCCGCTCGGGCTCGCTCAGCACGTGCAGCTCGAACACGTGGCCCCAGCCCAGGCGCGTGCGCAGGTCTTCGCGCAGCCGCAGGTCGGCGGGAGGCAACAAGCCGGCCGCCACCAGCCCGCGCTGCAGCGACTGGGCGTTGACGAACCAGTTGAAGGCGGCGTGCTGCTGCACGGCGGAGTAGTGCTGCACGTCGTCCATCAGCACCACGGCCCAGCGGTCGTCGAACTCCGGCGGCTCCTCCACCGACGGATCGAGCCAGCCGGTGCGGGCGCCCTGCTCGCGCAGGCTCTCCTCGACCGCGCGCAGCAGGTGCGTCTTGCCGCTGCCGGACGCGCCCCAGAGATAGGTGGGCACGGGCGAGCGCGTCGGGCTGCCGGCCCACAGCTGCAGGTGCCTCCAGGCGGCCTCGTTGGGACCCGCCAGGAAACTGGCCAGGCTGGGCGGCCGGGCCAGTCCGATGTCGAGGGGCAGCTGCTTCATTGCCATGTTCAACCCTGGTACAGCCGGCTGGCCATGTAGCCGCCGCGGGCGCGCCGGATGGCCACCAGCAGCACCGCGCTGGCCGGCAAGGCGACCAGCACGCCGACGAAGCCGAACAGCTGGGCGAATGCCAGCAAGGCGAAGATCACCGCCAGCGGGTGCAGGCCGATGCGCTCGCCCACCAGCCGCGGCGTGAGATAGAAGCCCTCGAACACCTGCCCCAGCCCGTAGACCACGCCCACCATCAGGAAGGTCTTGGCGGAGGCGAATTGCAGCAAGCCCGCGACGATCGCCAGCAGCAAGCCGATGCCGAAGCCGACGTAAGGCACGAACATGGCCAGCCCGGTGAAGACGCCGATCGGCAAGGCCAGGTCCAGCCCGAACAGCGCCAGGCCGGTGCTGTAGAAAACGGCCATGGTCACCATCACCAGCAATTGTCCGCGCAGGTACTGGCCCAGCACCTGGTCGGCTTCGCCGGTGAACGAGTCCACCCCGGGACGCATGCGCGGCGGCACCAGTTCCAGCACGCGCTGCACCAGGTGCTTCCAATCGAGCAGCAGGTAGAACAGGGCGACCGGCACCAGCACCACGTTGCCGACCAGCGCCGCGGCGACGCTGCCGCCGATCTTGATCGACGACCAGATCGAGCCGAAGCTGTCGCTCCAGTTGGTCTGCAGGTAACTCACGAGCTGCTCGCGCAGGCTGGTGAAATCCAGGGCGATCCGCACGCCGAACTGCGCCAGCCAGGGCGACAGCTGCGTGTGCAGTCGGTCGAACAGCAACGGCAGCTGCTCGCGCATCAGCGGCAGCTCCTTGACCAGCACCGGGACGATCAGGAAGACGATGCAGAGCACCGCCAGCAGGAACAGCAGTTCCACCACGATCACCGCCAGCAGCCTTGGCAGGCGCCCGCCGCCGACATCGTCCAGCCGGTCGACCAGGGGCGTGAGGGCGTAGGCCAGCACCCCGGCGACGAGGAAGGGCGTCAACACCGGCCCGAGGGCGCGCAGGGCCAGCACCACCAGGACGGCGATTGCCAGCCAGGCCGAGGCCCTCTTCTGGGTGGGGGTGAACTGCATGCGGGGGTGTTGGGAACCGGACGCTGGGCCCGTTGACACTAAAATCAGACGCAAATTCTATCGGTCGGCCGCCCAGGCGCCCCGACCCGCACCTGCATGAACGCTTTCCCCCTCTCGTACAAGGACGCCGGCGTCGACATCGACGCGGGCGACGCGCTGGTCGAGCGCATCAAGCCGCTGGCGAAAAAGACCATGCGCGAGGGCGTCCTGGCGGGCATCGGCGGCTTCGGTGCGCTGTTCGAAGTGCCGAAACGCTACAAGGAGCCGGTGCTGGTGAGCGGCACCGATGGCGTGGGCACGAAATTGCGGCTGGCGTTCGAGTGGAACATGCACGACACCGTGGGCATCGACCTGGTGGCCATGAGCGTCAACGACGTGCTGGTGCAAGGGGCGGAGCCGCTCTTCTTCCTGGACTACTTCGCCTGCGGCAAGCTCGACGTCGAGACCGCCGCCACGGTGGTGGGCGGCATCGCCCGGGGCTGCGAGCTGGCGGGTTGCGCCTTGATCGGCGGCGAGACCGCCGAAATGCCCGGCATGTACCCGGCGGGCGAATACGACCTGGCCGGCTTCGCCGTCGGCGCGGTCGAAAAGTCGAAGATCCTCGCCGGCCAGGACGTGCAACTCGGCGACGTGGTGCTGGGGCTCGCGTCGAGCGGGGTGCATTCCAACGGCTTTTCGCTGGTGCGCAAGTGCATCGAGCGCGCCGGCGCGAACCAGCCGCAGTCGCTGGACGGCAAGCCGTTCCGCCAGGCGGTGATGGAGCCCACCCGCATCTACGTGAAGAACGTGCTGGCGGCGCTGGCCCGCCACCCGGGCATCAAGGCGCTGGCCCACATCACCGGCGGCGGCCTGCTGGAGAACATCCCGCGGGTGCTGCCCGAGGGCATGGCCGCGCAACTGCACCAGGGCAGCTGGCCCCGCAGCGAACTGTTCGCGTGGCTGCAGGCCACCGCGGCGATCGACGACTTCGAGATGAACCGCACCTTCAACAACGGCATCGGCATGGTGGTGGTGGTGTCCGCCACCGAGGCAGCCGCCGTCGCCGACACGCTGCGCCAGGCGGGCGAGTCGGTGCACGAGATCGGCCGGATCGTCGCGCGCGGCGCCGGGGCCCCGGTCACCGTCGGCTGAAGCGCGAGCGCATGCCAGGCGCCCGCGCCCGCTTGCCGGCCGGCATCTGGGCCCTGGGGTTCGTCAGCCTGCTGATGGACGTCTCCTCCGAGATGATCCACAGCCTCCTTCCTGTTTTCCTGGTGACCGGCCTGGGCACCAGCATGCTGACGGTGGGCCTGCTGGAAGGCGCGGCCGAGGCCACGGCGCTGATCGTCAAGGTGTTTTCCGGCGCCTGGAGCGACTGGCTCGGGCGCCGCAAGCCACTGGCGGTGCTCGGTTACGGCCTGGGCGCTGCCTCCAAACCCCTGTTCGCGCTCGCGACCACGGCCGGCATGGTGCTGGCCGCGCGCCTGATCGACCGCGTCGGCAAGGGCATCCGCGGCGCCCCCCGCGATGCCCTGGTGGCGGACCTGGTGGAGCCGGGCATGCGCGGCGCCGCCTTCGGCCTGCGCCAGTCGCTCGACACGGTCGGCGCCTTCCTCGGACCGGTCATCGCCATCGGCCTGATGCTGCTGTGGGCGAACGACTTCCACGCGATCTTCTGGGTGGCGGTGATCCCGGCGCTGCTGTCGGTCGCATTGTTGATGCTGGGCGTGCGCGAGCCGGAGCGGCCCGCCGGCAGCGCGCGCAGCAACCCGATCCGGCGCGAGAACCTGCGGCAGTTGCCGCCCGCGTACTGGTGGGTGGTGGGCATCGGGGCCCTGTTCACGCTGGCGCGCTTCAGCGAGGCCTTCCTGGTGCTGCGGGCGCAGCAAGGCGGCCTGGCGATCGCCTGGGCGCCGCTGGTGCTGATCGCGATGAACCTGGTGTATTCCGCCGGCGCCTATCCCTTGGGCAAGCTGGCCGACAGCATGTCGCACCGCAAGCTGCTCGCGCTCGGCCTGGTGGTGCTCGTTGCGGCCGACCTGGCACTGGCGGCGTCCGATCGGGGCGTGCTCCTGTGGGCGGGCATCGCCTTGTGGGGCCTGCACATGGCGCTGACGCAAGGGCTGCTGGCGACCATGGTGGCCGCGCACTCGCCGCCGGCGCTGCGCGGCACGGCCTTCGGCTTCTTCAACCTGGCCAGCGGCCTGGCGCTGCTGGTGGCCAGCGGCCTGGCCGGCTGGCTGTGGGACCGCATGGGCGGCGCCAGCACCTTCGTCGCGGGCGCCGTCCTGGGCCTGCTGGCGCTGGCGGCGCTGGGACTGCGCCGTCCTGCCGCTGGCGCCCGCTAAACCGCCGCTCGCCCCGGAAACGTTGCGCCGCTACAAAAGCAGGAGCGGCGTAGGGAGGCGGCTGCTGGACTTGGGCGCGCGGCTGGACCACACTGGAATGTCACTCCGGGAGCAGTCGAATGCCGGTCGTCGCGGTCGTCAACCGCAAGGGAGGCAGCGGCAAGAGCACTTTTGCCGCCCACGTCGCGGCCTGGTGCGCGCGGCAGAACCTGCGCGTCATGCTGGGCGACATCGATCGCCAGCAATCCAGCCGTGGCTGGCTGCGCCGGCGCGACCCGTCGCTGCCGGGCATCGCACCCTGGGTCCTGGACCAGAAGAACGTGCTGCGGGTGCCCAGCGGCATCACGCACGTGGTGCTCGACACGCCCGGTGGCCTGCACGGCTTCGAACTGGCGCGGATCGTGATGTTCGCCGATGCGATCGTGATCCCGGTGTGCCCTTCCGTGTTCGACCGTGAATCGGCCGCGGCCTGCCTGGCGGAACTGATGACGCTGCCGCGGGTGGCGAAGGGCCAGTGCCGCGTCGCCACGGTCGGCATGCGGGTCGATGGGCGCACCAATGCGGCTGAGATGCTGCGCACCTGGGCCACCGAGCACGACGTGCCCATGGTCGGCATGTTGCGCGAGACGCAGTTGTACGTCCGCAGCCTCGAGCGCGGCCTGACGATCTTCGACTTGCCGGCCCACCAGGCCGCCGCCGACCTGGAGCAGTGGAAACCTGTCCTCGAGTGGCTGCGGCCGGTGCTGCACCCGGTGGCCGCCGCCGAGACGCGGCCGCGTGACAGCTTGTTGTCGGCGCACCGAGGCAGCGGCACGCTGGCGGGCGCGCGGATGTTGAACGAGATCCGGCGGCCTTGATGGTGGCGGGTGGTGCGCACGCGAAGCGTGCACACCCTACGAGGCCAGCGCCGGGCCCCGTAGGGTGTGCACGCTCGCGTGCGCACCCTCCCCGCCCGCCCGAGCCAGTCCGTAGGGTGTGCGAGCTTGCTCGCGCACCGCGCGGCACCAGCTACGGTGCCCTCGCTACTGCCTGGCGCGGCGCAGGTCCGCCACGCGGTCGGCGATGGCGTCGATGTCGAGCGATTCCTGCGCGTGCACCAGGTAGGTTTCGAGGTCTTCGACCGCCCGCCCCGTGTGCCCCTGCTCGGCGTGCGCCAGGCCGCGGTCGCGGTATTCGGCCCAGGCGTCGGGCAGCAGCACCAGCAAGCGGTTCTGCACCGCGATGACCCGCTGCCAGTCTTCCTGCGCGCGGTGGATTTCCTTGAGGTTGCGCAACATGCGCGCGAGGATGTCGCGCGGCGGCGCCGCCTGCAGGTACAGGCCCAGCGGCACTTCGAATTCGTCGATCAGTCCGCTGCGCCGCTTGTACGGCTCGAGCCGTTCGGACAGCTCTTCGCGTGACAGCGACTGGCCGGTGAAGGGATCGATCACCACCTGTCCCTTGGGCAGGTTGACCTTGACCATGAAGTGGCCCGGAAAGCAGACGCCGCGCGCATGCAGGCCGATGCCTTGCGCCAGCTCGATCCACAGGACGGCCAGCGAGATCTGGATGCCGCGCCGGGTGCGCAGCACCACGTTGAGGTAGCTGTTGTCCGGGTCGCAGTAATCGTTGACGTTGCCGCCGAACGAGAGGTCGCGGAAGAAGAACTGGTTGAGCGCCCGCAACCGCTGCAGCGGGGCCGCGTCGGACGGCAACCGGCGCCGCAGGCGGGCCAGCAGCTGGTCGACGTCGCCCAGCACCTGCTGGACGTCGAGGTCGGGGTATTCGTCCTGCGCGATGCAGGCGGCCGCTTCGAGCAGCGGGAAATGGTCGTCGTCCTGGACCAGCGACCGGAAGTAGTCCAGCGATGTCGGGACTTCGAAATGCAGCGGCATGTGGCTCGTTGTAATAGACCTGCACGGCAGCGTCAAGGCGACCCCGGGAGGGCCTCACCAGCGCGTGACGAATTGCCTCAGTTTCAGCCCGGCCGCCCAGAGCGCGGCGAAGTAGATGCCTGCCGCGCCGGCCAGCATCGCCGCCAGCAGCCCGCCCCGCTGCAGCGGTTGGGCCCGCAGGCCGGTCCAGGAAAAGCTGTTCGCGCCCCACAGCAGGAAGACGGTGAGCAGCGCGGTGCCCGCCACCACCTGCAGCAGGAAACGCCCCCAGCCCGGCGATGGCTTCCAGCTGCCGCGCCGGTGCAGCCCGACCAGCAGCCAGCCGGCGTTGAGCAGCGCGCCGACGCCGATCGACAGCGCCAGCCCGGCATGGCGGAACAGCGGGACGAACGCGAGATTCATCACCTGCGTGAGAACCAGCACGGCCACGGCGATGCGCACCGGCGTGCGCATGTCCTGGCTGGCGTAGTAGCCGGGCGCGAGCACCTTGATGCCGACCAGGCCCATCAGCCCGACGCCGTAGCCGCCCAGCGCGATCGAGACCTGCAGCACGTCGGAGTCGCGGAAGGCTCCGTAGTGGAAGAGCGTGGCCACCAGGGGCTGCGCGAACACCATCAACGCGACCGACGCCGGCATGGCCAGCAGCACGACCAGGCGCAGGCCCCAGTCGAGCATGGCCGAGTAGCGGTCGGCGTCGCCGGCGCCGCGGGCCGATGCCAGTTGCGGCATCAGCACCACGCCCAGCGCGACGCCGAGCATGGCGGTCGGGAACTCCATCAGCCGGTCGGCATAGAACAGCCAGGTCACGCTGCCCGTGGGCAGGTGCGACGCGATCTGGGTGTTGATCAGCAGCGAGATCTGCGCGACGCTGACGCCCAGCAGCGCCGGCCCCATCATGCCGACGATCTGGCGCACGCCGGGGTCGTTCCAGGCCGTGCGGACGCGCGACCACGTCAGGCCGATGTGCGGCAGCAGGCCCAGCCGGCGCAGGGCCGGCACCTGGACCGCCAGCTGCAGCACGCCGCCGGCCATCACGCCCACCGCCATCGCATAGATCGGCTCGATGCCGCGGGAGAGGAACCAGGGCGCGCCCAGCCAGGCGGCCAGGATCATGCAGGCGTTGAGCAGCACCGGCGTCGCTGCCGGCACGGCAAAGCGCTTCCAGGTGTTGAGGATGCCCGCCGACAGCGCGACCATCGACATGAAGCCGATGTAGGGGAACATCCAGCGCGTCATCAGCACGCCGGCTTCGTAGGCGCGCGGGTCCTGCTGCAGGCCGCTGGCCATCGCCCAGACCAGCAGCGGCGCCGCCACCACGCCGACGACGCAGGTGGCCAGCAGCACCCAGGCCAGCACCGTGGCGACATGGTCGATCAGCCCGCGGGTGGCCTCCTCGCCGCGCTGCTCGCGGGTGTGGGCCAGCGCCGGGACGAAGGCCTGGCTGAACGCGCCCTCGCCGAACAGGCGGCGGAAGAGGTTGGGGATGCGGAACGCGACGTTGAACGCGTCGGTCAGCGCGCTGGCGCCGAAGAAGGC